>CAYURV010000046.1:0-6797 GCA_964447115.1 uncultured Candidatus Bathyarchaeia archaeon | reverse complement strand
TGATACCCGTTTCCCTAGTCGGGTCCATGAATATTGCACCTTCAGACCCATAAACCTCAAACCTTAAGTCCAGACCTCCGTGGGCAGCCCAGCTGTTTTCAGACTGGCCAAGCTCTCCGCCTTGGTAGCTCACTGTAGCTAGACTGTTATCTTCAGCTTTAGTGTCGTGCACCATAGTTTTTGCCCAGGCAAACGCCGTCACTGGTTGCTCGCCAATAAGGTATCTAACAACCTCGACCGAGTGGCAGCCCATATCCATCAAGACCCCTCCGCCCGCAAGCTGAGGGTCCCAGAACCAAGCCGAGTGGGGGCCAAAGTGTGCCTCTCTGCTTCGTATCCAGAAGACCTTCCCGATTGAACCCCCATTGATCATTTCTTTGGCTCTTGTTATATGTGGACAGAATACCTGGTTCTCTGCGTAGCAGTCTATGACCCCATACCTCTCAACAGCTTTCAGGGTCGACTTGGCTTCATCCACGTTCCGGGCTAGAGGCTTTTCACAGATGACATGCTTGCCATTCTCAGCTGCTATTTCAGAGGCTTCTTTGTGAAGGAAGTTTGGGAGCCCTATGTCAACAACATCGACCTTGGTGTCTGAGCTCAGCTTGCGTATAAAATCTTCACCATGATAGACTTTTCCCACACCGAACTTCTTGGCAATCAATGATGCCTTACCCTTACTTCGTCCTCCTATGGCAACGACATCCACGTTGGGAATTTCCTGATAGCATGGAAGGTGAAATGTGTCTTGGACAAACCCGTATCCGAGAACACCGATCCTTACTGTTCTTACCATTTTTCCCCACTCCTTATTCAAATCATTCCATGGTTATCTGAACCTTCATAGGGTTGCCGATCTTCTTGATATGGGTCTCAAATCCTTCTAGTATCTTGTTAAACGGGAAGCGGTGGGTAACAAAAGGCTTCACAACAGCTTTTCCAGAGGAAACGGCTTTGATAGCAGTCGGAAACACGTTCGCGTACCTATGGATGCCTCGGATTTCAAGCTCGTTGATTATTACCTTCGACACAGGAAATCGAACCTCTTTTGGCGGATATCCAACAAGAACAATTCTACCTCCTGGTTTAGCAATTTCGATTGCCTGTAGGATGGCAGGTATCGCACCTGACGCCTCGATCACCACGTCAACCCCTTCGTTATTCGTTAGTTCCATCATCCGATCTACGACGTTTTCCTTGACTGCATCCACAATTGCTGTGGCGCCGTACTTCTCCGCATAGCTCAATCTATACTCGACGATGTCAGTCACATAAGCCTCGAGTGCCCCATACGTTTTCGCCGCTTGGAGTGACATCTGCCCAATTGGGCCGGCGCCCAATACTGCAACAACATCTTGAGCTGTTACTCGGCCCATCTTCGCGGCCATCATACCCACTGATAGGGGCTCTAACATCGCTCCTTCTTCGTGGGACATGCCTTTTGGAATTGCGTACACATTCTGTTCTGGCGCAAAGACGTATTCCGCAAAGGCTCCATCATAAGGCGGGGCACCATAAAACTGGACTTCTCTGCAGAGATTGTACCGGCCTTTCCTGCAATATTGACACTTCCCACAGACGAACCCGGGCTCTACGACCACTCTCTGCCCAACCTCAAGACGTGTGACCTCATCTCCCACCTCAGCGACTTCTCCGGAACACTCATGCCCCAAGATCAATGGCTCTTGGACGATGAAGGACCCGATTCTGCCCTCCTGATAGAAATGAACGTCAGATCCACATATTCCAACGCGCTTCATCTTCACGAGAACGTCTTTGGTGTCTATCTTTGGTATGTCAACCTCTTCGATGCGAATGTCCAAAGGCTTATGCAACACGGCGGCTTTCATTCTTCCTTCCATCAGTTTCTCCTCCGGAAATCCTTACACTCCAATGCAAGATAAATCTTTGCAGCAAAAACGCTACGCAATGTTCTAAGACAGATTTCTAGAGATAGCGGCAGACTTATATTCATTTGCAGTGATTAAGACTTGAATCTGGCTGTGGTACATGCATGAGTTTCATCGTGAGCTACTTGCGTCGGGTGCTTCGACTGCCACCTGTTGCAGCCTTCATTGCCTTAGCTCTGGGTTCTTGTCTCGTGGGCTATACACTTATGTACTTTGAGCTTTCGCAGCATCTGTCGAGCACTCGTGCCGACTACCTTCAATTCGAGACAGATAACATAAAGGTCGAATTCCCAAAAAGTTGGTTTGCCTATGAGGTAGAGAACGAGAATGCGAGTGGCGTCTTCTACCGGGTTGGTATTGTTGGTCCTATTGGAGAAGCATATTTTGCGGTACAAGATGAAAACGCCACTGATTTCATCATGAATCGGCTCAATCTTACTAGCATATCCTCATTAATCTTCCATATGGCTAACGATACGTTCACCGCAGTCTTAAGAAAAAACCCTCAAGCCACTCTTCTTTTTAGAGAGAACAGCACGATGACTATACTAAGCTTAGATGCTGAGTATACAAAAGTGTCGATAAGTGGCGTGCCAGACAGTAGAGGGACCTTACACAATGTGACCTATATCATTATTGCCGGAATGAAACAGCAAAGACTTGCCTATATTCTTTTTCTAAGTGAGGAAGTAACCTGGGATGAGGGTTACCAGACATTCGTCACCATATTAAGCTCAATTGATCTACGAAGGTGGAATGATGAGACTTAAGGAATCTAGTCTGCCCCAAAAATCAGATCTGATTCACGCAGTATTAGGCGGAGCAATATGCTTCTTTGCAGTATTCCTTGTCTCCAGCATAGCGTCGGGAATCCTTTTGCAGATCCTTGTCTTCTTTGGGATAACAGGAGTGATGACTTATCAAGATCAGTTCCTTTTGGCAGTAGGCATGATCTTCTTTGGGACTATCTATTTAGTAGGCGGATTCTGTGGCGGGTTATATACCGGTTACAGGGTAAAGGAAAACCTAAAGTTCATCTTGGCTTTCCCGGGCTTAATCGGTTTCGTGATCTCCACAGTAGTAGCGTATTTTTTTGGTCATATAGACTTCTCTTTTATCGGCATGATATATGGGTTCTACTTGCCGTTGTTAGGGAACCTTGTTGGCGGATACCTAGGCGGATATGCAATGAACTGGCCAAGTGAAGAAGAGAAAGAAGAGGTTGGAAAGCTAACTCTCGAGCTGCAAAAGTGAGCTGCAGTGTATCCTAAAGCTCTTAGATGACGATCAACAGAGTTATGTCATTGACGTTTGTGCCCGTAGGCCCTGTACGGATGAGATCGCCAATTTTTGAGAAAAAGGAATATGAGTCATTGTTTTTTAGGAACCGCGCAGCATCTAGGTTCAACCTTTGACCGCGCGCAATGGTCTTGCCATCTGCAATTGCTCCAGCTGCCTCTGTAGGACCGTCGACGCCATCAGTGCTTACAGAGGCTATAACTACTCTTTCTAAGCCGGCTATCTTCAGTGCAGCTCCTAAAGCGACCTCTTGGTTTCTGCCACCAATCCCTTTGCCTCTGACTGTCACGGTTGTCTCCCCGCCGGCCACGATGGCAACGGGGGGTGATAGAGGATTACCAAAGGCAGTCACCTCTTTTGCCAATGCACCGACCATTGATCCAATCTCCCTAGCCTCACCCTCCATGAAGGATGTCAAGAGCATCGCGTTCAAACCTAATCGCCTCAGTTCATCAATGGCAACTGTGCAAGCCAAGTGGTTGTTTCCTATGATGACATTGTGAACTTTCTGAAACGCTGGGTCTTCTTTTTTGGGAGTTTCTTTGATTAGGCCCTTTGCACCCCGTAATAATGCTTTTCTTATCGATTCCGGGGTGTCTTCCCAAAGGTTGTACGTTTCTAGTACAGATATTGCGTCATCGAACGTTGTGGAATCGGGAACAGTCGGCCCTGAGGCTATTACGTCAAGCGGATCTCCGAGTACATCTGAAAGCAGCAGACTTAGAACGGTCGCGGGATAAGCTTTCCTAGCCACTTGCCCCCCCTTGAAGCCAGAGATATGTTTCCGGACTGTGTTCATCTCATTAATTGTGGCGCCTGACTTCAATAGCATGTCCGTCACCTTCTGCTTATCATTGAGACTTATCCCGTTTCGGGGAAGTGCCATAAGACTTGAACCACCGCCAGAAATTAGACAGATCACCAGATCGTCATCTTCCGCGTGACCAACATGGTCAAGTATCTTTATTGCACCTGTCACACTGCTCTCATCTGGGATCGGATGATTCGCCTCGTGAAATTCTATGCGATTGACGTCGTACTTGCCGGCAGTCCCCTTAGGTACTACTATAAGGCCGTCTTCTATTCTTTCACGTAGAATCTCCTCCAATGCCTCAGCCATCAGCCCGCTGGCTTTGCCTCCGCCGACGACAAAAATTCTTCTGAACGTTGTCAGGTCGAAGGTTTCTTCATTAACCCTCAGAATGTTACCAGTCAGCATGACTCTGGACTTGATCACCCTTTTGGGATCTACAGCTTCCAATACCTTCTCAATAACGTCTAAAGCAATCTTTCTTGCTTTCCGATTCACTGGACAATAGGCGTTGCCGAGCAGTTCCTTCCTATTCTTGATTGTAACCATAGGGCCATTCCTCATCTAACTGGCAAAGAAGGGATATAGCCAAAGATCAAGATTTATATGTTGTCTCAGGTTAAAAAGAATGTAGATATCTTGGAGAACTCACTTCAACTTCCAACTGTTCGAGAGTCTATTCTTTACGAGATGAAATCCGATTCTATAGTGAATTGCAACCTTTGCGAAAGAAGATGTCAGATACCTCATATGGGCACAGGCTTCTGCAAAACAAGAATCAATTTAGATGGAAAGCTGTACACACTCGTCTATGGCAACCTTAGTGCCCTAGAAAGTCGGCCCATCGAGATAAAACCCTTTTTTCACTATTGGCCAGGGTCTAAGGCGCTTACTTTTTCTACATGGTCGTGCAACTTTGATTGCGTCTGGTGCCAAAACTGGAACCTTTCAAAAACACCGCCCGATCACTCAAGAGCCAAATATTTTTCACCTGAGCAAATCGTTGACCTAGCCCTCAACGAAGGAGACGATGGTTTATGCTCAAGTTTCCAAGAGCCCACGGTCCTGACAGATTGGAACATCGACCTATTCAGGCTGGGACGAACTAAAGACCTGTACTCTTGTTATGTTTCAAATGGCTACATGACCTTGGAAGCCCTAAAAATGCTTTGGGAGTCAGGGATGGACGGATTGAAGGTCGATGTCAAGGGAGACGCCGAGACATACAGAAGATTCTGTGGCGGAGTTGATGTAGAGAAGGTTTGGAGAAATGTAGGAGAAGCAAAGAGGATGGGCTTTCACGTCGAAGTGGTTAACCTTGTTGTCACTGGTGTCAATGACGACGAAGAATGTCTCAGGTGGCTTGTTGAGCGGCACCTCAAGGAAGCCGGTGTCGAAACGCCTCTACACTTCACAAGATATTACCCAGCCTACAAGTTCAGCAACCCGGCGACCCCTGTTGAAACGCTTGAAAAGGCTTGTGAGATCGCTAAGAAACATGGAGTCTTATACGCCTACCTTGGCAATGTTCCGGGGCACAAGTATGAGAACACCTACTGTCCCAACTGCGAAGATACTTTAGTGAAACGTTATGGACCTAGAATAGTACGCTATTGCATTACAAACGCGAAACGATGCCCAAAATGTGGCTTACCAATACCAATAAGAGGCAAACCAATCTATAGCTGACCGACTTTTCCTCTAATCTAGCCAACCTCTCGGTAGGATGGATATCAAAGACGCCCCAAACTCTCTAGTACCTTCTAGAAGCCCAAAAACTACTCCTTTTCGGTCTCGATTTCTGACCTTCTCTCCTCATACGAAGAATTTCTGTATTCGCCGATCGCAAGCTTTCTAGGGTAGGGAGTATGATGCGACAAGCGCTAATCAATTTCACCTAATTTGGCAGTTAAGGGAAAGCGAAAGGACCTGTCCATGTTCGCAAGAGAGGCTTTCTATCCCTATGGTCATAAAATTCATCCATAGCTCTATTCAAGAGACGGTCTTTCACTTATGGCCATTAAGGCTAAATTTAGTAGCCATAACTCTTTACCCCTTGATTATGTTCATTCAACACCAAGAAAATGGATTTCGTCCTTGATGGGCGTCAAGAAGGAAGGAAACAGCTCCGCCCGATTAGGGAGATGTGGTTCGCCCCAGAGCCATCACCTTTCCCACAGTAGCTTCTCCTCGGTTTCTCTAATACTAACGGCAGCACCCATACCAGCGATGTGGTTTACCACCAGACCAACCATCTTCATAGCCGACTCTCGCATCAAACGTCTTTGTGGAGCCTGATAATGGCGATACTTATCAACTTTTCATGGAAGTTTGAAAGCCTAGAAGTTCATTCTCGATAAGTTTTTATGTCAAGAATCTTCCCCATGTATCTTGGCTGTATAGGGACGATTCGAATGGAAGAACATCCCCTTCCCTCTAAAGGGACGAAACATTTGGGCATTTCTCTGGGCATTACGGCGACTTTCTTTGTTGCTGAATTGATAGGAGGCCTTTTGACGAACAGTCTAGCCTTGCTGACTGACGCTTGGCATATGTTGAACGATGTCTTTGCATTAACCTTCTCTCTTCTAGCCGCCCAAATTGCCCAGAAACCAATCACCAGTAGGAAAACATATGGCTACTACCGAGCGGAGGTTCTGGCGGCTTTCTTACAAGGAATTCTCCTCTGGTCGGTTGTGTTCTTCATATTCTATGAGGCTATTCTACGCATCCAAGAACCGATTGAGGTAATGAGCCTAAACATGCTCATCATCGCT
>CAYURV010000045.1:0-6802 GCA_964447115.1 uncultured Candidatus Bathyarchaeia archaeon | reverse complement strand
AGACCAGTTGTCATGCGTTTCAGCGACTTCAAGTCATCCGAATACAGAGAACTCAAAGGTGGAGAGAAGTACGAACCTATGGAACCGTCGGCTCTGATGGGTTGGAGGGGCGCTTCAAGGTACTACGACCCGAAGTATGTCGAAGCCTTCAGACTTGAGGTACGAGCAGCGAAGAAGGTTCGAGATGAGTTCGGCCTCAAGAACCTTTGGGTGATGGTTCCCTTCTGCAGAAGAGTTGAAGAGATGGAGAGGATCAATAGGATCTTTGAAGAAGAAGGACTGAAAAGAGGCCCGGAGTTCAAGGTTTGGCTCATGGCCGAGATACCTAGCAACTGCATCGTCGCCGACAAGTTCAACCAGTACGTAGACGGCTATAGCATCGGAAGTAACGACCTAACTATGACTATACTCGGATGCGATCGAGACAACGAAACCGTCGCCCATCTTTTCGACGAACGAGACCTCGCGGTTAAACGCGCGATAAGGCTGCTCATACGACTTGCCCACCGTGACGGAAAGACAGTGAGCATATGCGGTCAAGCACCGAGTGTTTACCCGGAGTTCACAGAGTTCCTTGTTCGAAGCGGAATCGACAGCATATCCGTCAATCCAGATGTGGTTGCGTCAAACCGGAAACTGGTCGCCACGATAGAACAACGGATTGTCCTCGACAGGACAACAGGCAAAGGGATGCGGGAAGACCCAGATCTCGACATCCCCATCGAGGAAACCTAGCAACTGAGTCAAAGACCGTCAAAATGGTTCAGCAACTGTTAGTGAAGTATCAACCGAAGCACCAACATTAATTCTTTTACTTCCTCTAATTTTCTGCTCATTGAAATTATATGGTCCTTCAGCAGCTAATGGGAAAAGACTTTAAACCTCTATCCGCAGCCCTAGATTGGAGTGGACCATTCTATGTACTTATATAGACGTTACCTGCTGGATTGCGGTCACGAAATCCTTTCAGTCACCTCTCTAGAAGTCAAAAGCCGCGCTTACTGTCACATCTGTAGAAAGTATGGCAAGGTCCTTAAGGAGTTAAAATAAGTAATTAGGCTTTTCTGACTGGTTTTCTTAGTTTACCTCAGCGCAAGGCATGTTTGAGAAGAGGATGTCCGTGCTCTGTTAGTGTTTGGAGTGCCTCAAGTATGTCAAGTCCCCTTTGCGTTAGCTCATATTTGGGTCTGTTTCCATCCAGCCCAACAGCCTTTACGAGTCCTTGTGAATCTAGGAAATCAAGATGCCTTTTCGTCTCACCCAAAGACAGATTGGCTTTCCGCCCTATGTTGACAATGTCTGACTGCTTTGAAACCACTCGTATTAAATCCAGATAGATTTCAAGTCTTGAACGGTTTCTCATCTCTCGTCGACACTAAATGTGAAGTTTAAGTCTATATAGCAATTATGGATTTCAGGTCCATCCCCAGAGCCTATGCGTCCAGTAAACACGCTGCGTTACCAAACAAATTTACTTTTATCATGCTAAGCCAAGTTAGGGAAAAGGCATCACGAAGACGCTGTGTAGACCTTGAAAAATCTTTAAGTGGAACCGCGGCTCAGATTAAAAACAGAAGGCTAACTGATCACATTTTTCAGCGTGTTCAAAATGAAAAAAAGTCTGTTCGAGCTTGAGGAGAAACGGCTCAAAGAAGAGATACAAAAACGAGGAGTCAAGAGGGTTTTAGTTCAGCTGCCTGAAGGACTGAGACCTGATGGTCCCCGACTAGCCACAGTCGTAGAGGATGCCGGCGCCACAGCCATAGTCTCAGGCGATCCATGTTATGGCGCTTGTGATCTACCTATCTACGAGGCCCAGGCCCTCGCCGTCGATCTCATAGTCCATTACGGGCATACTCGGATGATGAGAGACATGGAGACTCCGCTATCTGTCATCTACATGGAAGCAAGATCCAAGGTCGATGTTAAGGCCGCAGTAGAGAAAGCTGTCGACCGTCTACAATTATGGAATAGAATTGGATTATTGTCAACAGTCCAACACGTACATGTGCTTGACAAGGTTAAGAAGATTCTCGAAGGCGCTGGGAAAACTGTGTACATTGGCGACGCTGGGAACACAAAATATCCAGGACAAGTCTTGGGCTGCGATTATAGCAATGCAAAATTGATCACCAGGAGGGTTGAGGCTTTTCTGTTTGTCGGGGGCGGAAGATTCCACGCCTTAGGACTGTCACTCGCAACGATGAAGCCCACCATAGTTGCCGACCCGTTTGAGAAGACAGCATACTCTATAGAGATGGATGTGCAGAAGATTCTGAAAAGGCGGTGGGCAGAAATCAGCCGAGCGAAGGAAGCTGGAAACTTCGGCGTGTTAGTCGGGTTGAAGCCAGGCCAAAGAAACCTTGAAGTCGCAGTAAGAATTAAGGAAGATCTGGAGAAAAACGGGAAGAAAGCTGTACTGCTGGCTATGCGAGAAATAACTCCCATGACGCTTTCGCAGTTCCCAACTTTGGAAGCATATGTGAACACGGCTTGCCCAAGAGTAGCCCTAGATGAGCCTTTGGTCTTCACAAAACCAGTGCTCACAGTGAAGGAGGCTCATGTGATGCTTGGCAAGATGAGATGGGAAGATCTCCTAAGAGAGGGGATCATTTAAAACAAGATTCAAGCAAGCATCTTCACGGTTTGGATTGGCTTTGATGAGGAAGAAGCAGCTCGAGATCGTCCTTTCACAAATTGCTCCAAGCCCTAAGCCGAGACTGAAGTGGGAAGGATATACTCTGGATGCCAAGAGCGCAGCACGAATGGCGTATGTAGCTGGGGTGATAAATAACAATATTCGAGGAAAAAAGGTTGTCGACCTTGGTTGCGGGTCAGGAATTCTAGCCATTGCAGCTTCGTTGCTGGGGGCTAGATTAGTTGTCGGTGTCGATATCGATAGCGCGGCTGTGAAAACCGCCAGAGTGAATGTTGAGAAGATTGGCGTCAATGTCGACCTAGTTGCTGGAGACATAGAATGCATTAGAGGACGTTTCGACACAACTTTGATGAATCCGCCCTTTGGAAGCTGGAAGCAAGGAGCAGATGTACAGTTCCTGAAGAAAGCGTTGGCAATCTCAGATGTTGTTTATTCTCTGCATAAGAGAAGCGACTCAGTACGGGATTTCCTGAGGCAGAGAATACCTGAGCTTAGGGGGAGAATAGACCAAGTCTATGAGATGGAGATCATCATCCGCCGAACCTTCAAATTCCATAAGAAGAGGGTATACCCAGTTAAGGCGGATCTTTACAGAGTTCTTAGGACTAGTAAGTTCTAGGAAAGCGTGAAGGAACAGGTCTATGATCCTCGACGATTTGACTTTGTTTTTTACTTGATAGCAAAGCTAATATGGGAGCTTCTGTTCGTTTCTCTACGATTGGGCTTTGGACCGGCAGAGACAGATGTGTCGTTTATGAGTAAGGATAAAAGAAGCGGCCAGTTTGTCGTTCCCGGAGAGAAACTAGGGGTTATCGAAGAGTTCATTCCAGACTCTGGAACGTATGTAGACGATGGAGCCATACACTCCAAAAGCGTTGGATACGTCTTGATGGACTTGACCAGCAAGAAGGTCTCAGTATATCCTGCCGCACGCAACCTGAACGTTCCTACGATCGGTAGCACGGTTGTGGGAAATACCATAAACGTACATAGTTCGCTGGCAGTCATTAGGATGAAGAAAGTGGGGGAGAAGTTCATCTCAGGGTTCTTTTCAGGGATGGTTCACGTTTCAGACGTGAGCTTCAGGTACACTGAAAACATATTCGATGCTATGAAAGTCGGAGACATCGTTCGCGCCAAGGTCATAAGCGACAGAAACAAGACATATCACCTTTCAACCAAAGAAGAAAACCTGGGCGTCGTCTACGCCTTCTGTTCGCGATGTGGAAACCTCTTGTTAAGCAAGGGCAGAGAACTAGAATGTGGGACATGTGGCAATGTTGAGAAACGGAAGACAGCATCGGATTACGGCGCAGGAACATTATGAGGGGTAAGATGGTTTGCGCTTGAAAGTCCTCAAAAGAACACCTGAAGAAATGAAGATAGAGGTTGAGGGCGAAGGGCACATATTTTGTAACCTTCTGGAATCAGTTCTCTTAGAAGACGAGGATGTCGAGTTTGCCAGCTATGACATAACCCACCCGTTGATCTCTAAGCCAGTAGTCTCAGTCCGTACGAAAAAGGGAAAGAAACCTGAAGAAGCGTTAAGGTGGGCTGTCGAAAAGATCCTTCAAAGAGGTAAAGAACTTAGCGAAGGGTTCGACAAAGCTCTGAAAGAATGGCAAGGATAGGCACTTAGAAGTTTTCTAGGAATATGCCTAGGCTTAACCCAGTTTTAGCCCTACAGCGGCCCCTGCTATGAAGCTTCCGACGAAGGGGAGACTAGCTATCACTGCTGTTATGATGCTTGATGCTTGACCTGCAATCCCCATCAGTCTTCCTATCATCTCTGTCAGTTCGTTGTAGTTTACGCTGATGACGCCTTCGTACCCCAGATATATGAGTACAAACGCCAGCACCCCAGCGAAGACAGCCACGATCTTTGCCAGTTTCTTGAACGCGTAGCCGACGACGAAGCCTAGGATTCCACCAACGCCTAACTGGTAAGCGATCGGGGTCAAGATCTCACTCACAGATTTACTCCCTCAACCTCTGATCAAGCCGCGCCTGCGCAATGAGGTCTGCAGGGATTCTATTAAACCTTACCATGGGTCACATTCAGCTTAACTGAGATAGTTCGCAGAAGAAGAGCGAACATATCCTCCTCCTTTTCCTCCTCTTCAATAATGGAAAGCATTTCGCCCAAAGACATGGCTCCCGCAAGCCAAGCGTATACGATTAGAGACTCAGCCGCATCGGCCTGTTTGTGGCGGTCTGTTCTAGGAGGTAGAAACCTACGCAGGTTAGCTTTTCTGAGGGCTGACGCAAGTGTCGAGCTGTTCACCTTTTTGCCTATAGGCCTACCCATCTTCCTAGACAGAGCTAAGGAATATACGAAATTGACGTAAGCGTCGCCCAAGCTGGCTAACTCGTGGTCAGCCAATATTTCTACTATGCTTCGATACTTAGAGATAATGGGAGATTCTTTCATTTCTGTGCGACGGGTCTTAGGAGACATGAAAGACAGCCTCTGATAAAAAAGCTTTGTGTCTCGTGTTGGGATAAGCTTTTTCATAGGCGAGTATCTATAGGAATCAGTAACCGAAAGTATGGTTTCCCAAGCCTTTGGCGGATATTCGCCCAAGGGCTGCCAGAGAGTGACATGGATTGAGGCACACAATCATATTGAGAGTGAACCGCGACGAGCCTGAGATTGATAAGGTCCGAGTGGCCGCTGACATAATCCGTAGCGGCGGCCTTGTAGCCTTCCCAACCGAGACGGTCTACGGCTTAGGCGCGGATGCCTTAAACCCGGAAGCAGTTGCGCGAATCTATTCTGCCAAGAAGAGGCCCTTAGACAACCCAATCATAGTGCATGTGGCTAGCAGAGACGAACTTTACAAAATAGCTGAAGAGGTTCCAAAGGATGCCGAGAGACTAATAGACGCTTTCTGGCCTGGCCCCTTGACCTTGGTTTTGAAGGCTTCAAGGATCGTGCCGAAGGCTACGACAGGAGGATTGGACACCGTGGCTGTAAGAATGCCAGACTTTAAGGTTGCGTTGGCTCTGATCAGAGAGTCTGGAGTACCGATTGCCGCGCCGAGTGCCAACTTGGCAGGACGACCCAGCCCGACCTCAGCTGAACATGTGAGACAAGACTTGGAGGGCAGAATTGACCTGATATTGGACGCTGGGCCAACAAGGGTTGGTGTAGAGTCAACAGTCCTGGACTTAACTACAGATCCGCCTCAAGTCTTAAGACCTGGCGGAGTGCCATATGAGGAGCTGAAAAATATTCTCAGTCTGGTTGCGTTGCATCCTGTTGTGGCAGCTGAAGTTGAGATCCCGCTTGCTCAGGCCCGTTCTCCAGGTATGAAGCATAGGCATTATGCGCCGAACGCCAAAGTTGTTCTGGTTGAGGGAAGATTGGCCGCCACCATCGTAAAGGTGCAAGAATTGGCGAATTATCATATGAAGGAGGGTGAGAAGGTGGGCATCTTAGCCACGGACCAGACGGCATCCCGCTATGAGTCGGATGTGGTCAAGTCTCTTGGAGATAGAGATAACTTGGCTACCGCAGCCAGCAACCTCTTTAGGTTGCTTCGGGAATTCGATGAGGAGAGAGTTAACATAATCGTTGCTGAGGGCGTGCCCGCAAGAGGCCTAGGTCTCGCCATAATGAATAGGCTAAGGAGAGCGTCGGGTTACAATATAGTTAAAGCATACTAGCTGGGGCAGGTTATTCCAGGTCTTCCCCTTCTTCCTCAGTGTCCTCTATGCCTTTGTCTGTTATCCGGAAACGGGTGGGAACCTCGGGCAGGTATGGGCTGTCGATTACCCGGGCGACTCTGACGCCTTTGCTTCCTTTCCGGAAGAAAACTCTGTGCGTGCAAGCGTGAGCCATGATGTTTCCCCCAGCAGGCCTGTTTGGGTCGCCGAAGAAGGCTGTAGGATCGGCTTGGACTTGGTTCGTTACGACTACGGCGAGGTTGTAGGCCTCGGAAAGCCTGACAATCTTATGGAGGTACTGGTTTAGTCTCTGCTGCCGTTCCGAAAGGTTTTCGCGTCCAAGGTATTCGCCTCTGAAATGGCTGATCATGCTGTCGATGACAACGAGCTTGATGTTGTTTTCTGGGCAGAGTGTGAAGAGCCTGTCTATTAGGAGGCATTGGTGGCTGCTGTTGTAGGCTCTTGCGACGAGTA
>CAYURV010000044.1:5292-6814 GCA_964447115.1 uncultured Candidatus Bathyarchaeia archaeon | reverse complement strand
AAATCGGGGAAGAGCTTGCGAGAGCAAACTGCAAACAGATAATCCTTTGTTACTACGTCTGGAACTTCCCCTTCTTCGTATGGCCCTTCATGAATAGTGTGGGCCGAGACAAACCAATCCTCTGTCTCTCGAACAACAGCGGTAAGTTTCCGGGAAACGTTGGGTTGCTCGCCACTGACGGCGCTTTACGCCAAGCTGGGATAAGAACTCACCGTATCGTTGGAAATATGGACGATCCCGAGACACAAGCTAAAGTAATCGATTGGGTTCGGGCTTCGCAAGCCTACGTCACAGTTCGAAACGAGGTTTATGGCATGTACGGCGGCCACTCGATGGGGATGGAGACAGGTTATTTCCACCTTGTGCCCATAATCAAAGCCTTCGGCGTAACAGCCCGCCAGATCGATCAGCTGCTACTCGTGAAGAAGATGGAGGAAGTTGACGAGAAAGAGGTGGCGAAAGGGCTCAAGTGGTTCGAGAAAATGTTGGGCAACCGGATAAAGTATGATGGGAGGATGCTGACTCCCGAGACTTTGAAGACCCAGATTCGCCTTTACTTGGCTATGAAGATGGTCAATGAGGAGAAGGGGTTTGACTTCTGCGGATTGAAAGGACAACGCGAGCTAACGGAATACGTGTGTCTGGGCGACGTTCCAGAGATGCTTATGAATGATCCCTATGATTGGAATGGAACCAAGGAACCGACAGTCTGCGCCACGGAAGCCGATTCGCTCGCAGCCGTAACAATGCAGCTACTAAAGTATGTCAGCGGTGGGCTGCCGGTGCTGTTCATGGACGTTCGATTGTACCATCCTAATAGAGACCTGTGGGACTTCTGCAACTCAGGAAACCACTCCAGCTGGTACGCTTCAAGAAGTATAGATCCTAATGAGAACTTTAAGAAGGTAACCTTCCACCCAGCCTTAGAATACTATTTCAAGGCAGGAGGAGCATCGGTGGAGTTTGACGCGGCGCCAGGCGAGATTACCTTTGCCCGTCTAGGCTTGTGGGACGACAAACTATACATGGTTATCGTATTAGGCGAAGCGGTTGAACTGCCACCTGAGGAGCGCAAGGCCATCAATGCAGAGACAAATCCAACGTGGCCACATGTCCATACCAGGCTACACTGTGACTTTGAAGAGTTCCTAAAACTGTTTCCATGTAACCACATACTAGCGGTCGCCGGCAACCAGGTTCGTA
This sequence comes from uncultured Candidatus Bathyarchaeia archaeon, assembly GCA_964447115.1. GTDB lineage: Archaea > Thermoproteota > Bathyarchaeia > Bathyarchaeales > DTEX01 > CAYRBK01. Next base: position 5,611 of record CAYURV010000044.1, on the reverse strand, counting down.
CCTTAACGTACCTCTGCGAGATGAGTGGGGTAGAACCCGTAGTGTTAGGGGCTGAGGCGCAGAAATACATTCTGCCGATCTGGGAGCGTGTGTAATGACCATTAAGCCCTAAGCTTCCTAAAGCTGTCTATGGATGCCCAACATCTTAAGGAGGCGGCGAAGAAGCAGACCGTCGGCTATCCCAGGAGTTTACAGAAGGTCCGCCTTCTTCAATGCCTCTTTCAGGGAGTCCCGTTCCTCTTTGCTGATCGGTGGAAGAGGCGGTCTCATACAGGCGTTCTTCAACACGCCTTGCATGACCAGTGCTTCCTTGATTCTC
>CAYURV010000044.1:0-5192 GCA_964447115.1 uncultured Candidatus Bathyarchaeia archaeon | reverse complement strand
ACCTCAACAACCTCAGCGTACCTAGAAACTTCATGGCGTCAAAAGAGGCTTCTTTGATCCCCACGACTCTTTCGATCTGGGTTAGTTTAACTAGCGACTCTGCAGTGTATTCTACCCCGCCTAAGTCCCTCTGAAGCTGGAAAAGGACAATCGGGATTTTAGCTTCGTCAGCTATTGCCCTATGGTATGCGTACGGGATCCTGGGAGGCAAGGGCGAACCGTAGAAGGCTGCGATAGGGAAGACCAACAACGCGTCAGCCCCAGATTCCTTAGTTTCCTTGGCAACCTCGACCGCCTGAGACGTGAAGCTGGCGTGTAGGCCTGCTATTATGGGGACCGAGTCATCGACAACATCCTTCACGGTTCTAAGGACCTTTATCTTTTCCTCCTTGTAGAGGTGGAATCCTTCGCCTGTGTCCACGTTTACGGCCAGCCCGCTTATCCTCGACCGTGTTAGCCATTTGATATAGTCTACTAAGGCGTCCTCATCGACTAGGTACTTAGAGGTTAAGGGCAAGATTGTGGCTGGGATTATTCCCTTCAGCTTCAGACTCTTTTCCATCTCAATCCCTTTCGACTCTTCACACATTGTTCATTTTTCGCTTATAAGGCGGATTGCTCTTGTGGGACATTTCTCGAGGCATAGACCGCACGCATCGCATTTCGCTCGGTCTATCTGTGCTTTGCCTCTTTTCAGTTTGACAGCGTCATAAAAGCAGCTTATTCTACACTCGCTGCATCCGATGCAGAGGCTTTTTTCTACACTAACATGTATGCCTTCAGGTTCCCTGACAACCTCTGCTGTCTTGATTGTGGTCTTCAGTGCCAAACCCTTGAGGTCGTAGATGGATTCGTAGCCCTTCCTCTCCATCCATGCCTCTATGTTTCTCAACCATCTCCTCACAACCCCGTAGCCGCACATCATGACAGCGGTCGCGCTTTGGACGGTCGTCGCTCCTACCATGATGTAACGGACTATGTCGTCCCAGCTCCACACGCCTAGAACAGCGCTTATAGGAATGCTGACATTTGAAGCGACCTCGCTTACACCCTTTAGGCCGTAGCCTATGAGGTAAGGTCCGCCGTAGCCGCCTATGGAGCCCCAGCCCATCGGCCTAGCGGTTTCTATGTCAATCATAATGCCTGAAAGCCGGGCTTGGATTGTCAACGCGTCAGCGCCTGAAGCTTCCGCCGACTTTGCTATGGAAGCCAAGCTAGGTACTTGGGGAGAAAGCTTCGCGCTGAAAGGAATAGACAGGTTCCTTTTGGCGATCCTGACTATCTCCGGTGCCATTTCGACTGCTCCTGCTCCCATCTTCAGCCCAGTGTCAGCTGCGAAGGGGCACGACACGTTCAGCTCGCACATGTCGGCCTTTGTTCCGTTCACGACCTCGCACAGTTCCTCCCACTCTTCAAGGCTACTTCCAGACATGCTGGCTATGACCACGCCACTTTCCCCGATAAGTTGTTTGGCCTTGTCTATGTCCTCAGCGTACTCTTCATAACCGAACGGCGAAGCATCTTCCAAAGACCAGAGAGTAAAGTATCTCGTTTTGTCTGTTGGGTATCCCGGATGCTCCCGCCAACCGTGAAGCATGAATCTGGGCCTAGGATACTTTCGCCCGACAGCTGCAGAGTTGCCAAAAAGGGATTTTGCGACGACGCCGCCGAACCCAGCATCGACAGCCTTCTTCATGCCCTTAGAGTCCTTTGTTGGAGTGGCTGAGGCTGCTATTATGGGGTTTTTAAACTTTATTCCCGCAAAGTCGACGCACAAGTCAGTCATCAATCCCACCCGTTAGAAAACCGGCAAAGTATGACCACAATCTTCTTAAGTGATTTACAGGCTTTTCAAGTTTTTCTCGGTAATCGCTTCCAAACCTTTGCCGAATCTTGTTTCCAAAAGGCGATCTACGTGGCTCATGCTCTCCTCCAGTGCAGGGTCATAAGGGATTTCGCCGCAGAACCTTACGCCTTTCTTTTCGACTTGGTGCCTGATGAACTCCGAATTATACATCTTCATGTTCTCAATCACGCCAATAATAGAAACCTTCAACTCTGATAATAGGTCCAGCAGCTTCGCAACAGTCTCAAAAGCCAGCCGAGAAGGCGTAGTCACCACGAGGAACTTCACATTCTTAACGAGGCGGAGTATATCCAAAGTAGTGTCGCCTATGCCCGGGGGCATATCTAGAATCAAGAAGTCCAATCGGTCCCATAGCGTTACGGCGAGTAGCTCTATCAACGCATTGGAGACCTCTACGCCCCTTAAGGGCGAGGCACGTTCGCGGGCATAGTAGACTATCGACATGTATCTGAGGCCATAAACCTCAGGGGGGATTATGCCCTTCTCTTCTTTCAGGTGAAGCTCGCCGATGCCTAGGATGACATGTGTCGAGGGGCCGGTGAAGTCCAAGTCGAAAAGCCCGACCCTATAACCCTTTCGCGCAAGGATCAGGGCCACGACCGATGCGACTAGGCTCTTGCCTACTCCTCCCTTTCCACTTGAGACAGCAACTATGTTACGGATGTTCCCCAGCCTTTCATGTATTATATTTATCTTGGGGTCAACCATCCCGCCTCATCCCTTTCACACTATCAATCCAGACGCCGCGTCCCTGAAGGATTTCGAAGTCTGGGCTATCGCATTTTGGGCATCTAATGTACGCATGGGCGATCTCGGGGACAAAGTGAATCGCCTCTCTCTCCCCTTCTTCCAACTCCGTCTCTCTAAGGGTCCACTGGCGTCCGCAAACTCTACATTCGAGTTTCGCTTTATCTTTCTCAATCCTAAACCTTGTATTCTTCAACTCAGAAGTTCTAAGATGGGACAGAGCGAACTGGAAAATGTCAGGTTCTATCTGTTGGAGTTCACCTACTTTGATGACTATCTCTGTGACCTCTTCAAGTCCTTCTTTACGAGTCAGGTCAGACACGGTGGAGATGACTGCCTCAGCCAAAGCCCATTCGTGCATGGGAAAAGGTTTAGATTCGACACTTATTAAAACATACCTCAAGGCGAAAAGAGAAATGCAGACAACAAATGGTCATATTACTATGTTGCATGGCGCCGGCGGCTCAGTCATGCATGACCTTGTAAAAAATCACATCGTAAAATATTTTGGCGGACCAGATGGTTCAGAAGCTGTCGAAGTGCCCCTTGAAGCCTTAGACGACGCGGCCGTTATAGGAGACATTGTTCTGAAGAGTGATTCACACGCAGTCAAGCCTATCTTCTTCCCTGGAGGCGACATAGGACGATTGGCTGTCTCTGGCACGGTCAATGACATCGCAGTCTTAGGCGGTGAGCCAACAGCCCTAGCGTGTGGCCTTATTCTTGAAGAAGGCTTAGCCATGGCTGATTTCGAACGTATCTTATCCAGTATGCGGGAGACCTGCCGCGAAGCAGGTGTCAGGATAATCACGGGCGACACAAAGGTTGTTGAGAAGGGAAGCCTAGGCGGATGCGTTATAAACACTTCTGGAATTGGAGGCCGAAACCAAGCCTTGGAAATGAACCTCGAAGTCGTGAGGCATTTCAGAAAGGGTTTCAGCAGCCGATGGATTTTAGACTCAAACTTGGCTGCTGGCGATAAAATAATTCTTTCTGGCACAATCGGCGACCATGGATTAGCCATATTGTCCGCCCAAGAAGGCTTGAGCTTTGGAAGCGAGATCAAGTCTGACACTAAGCCTTTGAACCGTTTTATTGCATATTTCCTCGGAGAAGTTGGGGGCATAGTCTCTATGAAAGATCCAACCCGAGGAGGCTTGGCTGACGCCCTGAACGAGTTTAGCGAGAAGTCTCGTATTGGGATACTGATTCACGAGGACAAGGTTCCTGTCCGCAGGGATGTCAGAGCTGCATGTGAGATGCTTGGTCTAGATCCATTCGAGATAGGTAATGAAGGTAAGATCATTATAGGCGTAGTTAAAGAGAAGGCCGAAGAGCTTCTTGACCTACTTAGATCAACCGAAGAGGGAAAAGAAGCCGAGATCATAGGAGAAGCAACAAAGAGCTTCAAAGGCGTCGCGATGCAAACGAGCGTTGGAGGAAAAAGAATAATCGCCAGACCAATAGGCGATCCTATACCAAGAATATGCTGAGCTTGCAGTGTGCTTTGTCTGGAATTAATAGGATCAGGATGAGTGGTCGGCACAGTGTCAGTGAAAGATATGGGTTTTCCAAAGCATAGTAATCCTGCTATCCCCTTTCCTTTCAACGCTTATTTTTATGGACATTAAGATTAATTCTCATCATATTCGGGTGAATTTGATGGCAACTCAAGGATTGATCTTAAAAGAGGGAGCTGTTCTCCTCGTTATTGATGTTCAAGAGAAGCTTTTTCCACACATGGCAGAGAAAGAGCGTCTGGTTAAGAGCATAGAGAAGCTGATCTCCTTTGCAGAGATCATGAAGATCCCTGTTCTGTTGACTGAGCAGTATCCTAAAGGCCTAGGACATACTATTCCTGAGGTGAAGAAACTTGTCCCACACATCCAGCCTATTGAGAAGGTAGAGTTCAACTGCCTTGGATCTGAGAAGTTCAAAGAGTCTCTGACCCAATTGAAGGCTAAAACCTTGATCATTACGGGCATTGAAGCCCATATTTGCGTAAGTCAGACGGCTATTGAAGGATTGAGCAATGGTTATAGGGTCTGTGTCATTGGCGACGCGGTGTCTTCAAGGAGCCTCGAGGATAAGGCCATAAGCCTAGAAAGAATGAGACAGTGCGGCGTTACGATAGCCTCAACTGAGATGATCATCTACGAGCTTCTCAAGAAAGCTGCCACACCTGAGTTCAAAAAGGCGCTTAAATTGGTAAAATGAAAGCCCGAGAACATAGTCATTACGGGAAGCATTTCCAATAACCCCTCAGAATCTTCTTCAACTGGTTCAGTACTGTTTCAACGTGTTGTTGATTCTGCCATGGGTCACGCGGCGCCGGGTAATAATCTTCTATAGAGTCTTTGATTGATTCGGGGTCTGCGATTCCTGCCGCCAACGCGTACCAGCAATAGGGCAGAACTGTACTGTTGTACCCGCTTGCCATGAGCAGGGCGACCTTACTATTGCAGACCTTGTTGGCGGTTTCGGCTATGGTTCGTGATATTTCGAAAAAGCCTTTGGCTGTTAACCCGAGGCTTCCGAGGTGGTCCGCAAAATGGGCGTCGCTTCCCCCGTTGGCTAT
>CAYURV010000043.1:0-6946 GCA_964447115.1 uncultured Candidatus Bathyarchaeia archaeon | reverse complement strand
CAGACGCTTAAAGGATCAGTAGTGGGCAGTAGAACCGTGGCAGTGCAGTTTGGAGGAATCGTTACATCAAGGGCAAATTCGCCATCTTTCAATGTCCAGTTGCATACTATTCGCCCATACATGGAATGGTGCCAAGCCCGAACCCAGCGCAAGTCGCCAACCGGATTGGGGCGGATGATTATGTGTTTGAACCCGGGTGCAGATGGATCAGGGTTGATGCCTGCCAAACCTTTATAAAACCAAGCACTGATGTCGCTGAACATATGGTGGTTGCGAGATGCATTCCCATCCCAAGTCTCCCACAGAGTGGTTGCGCCCCGCACGATCCAGTTTCCCCATCCTGGAAAATCGGTCTTTGTCACAATAGCATAGGCTAGATCCGCGCGACCAAGATCAGTTAATGCGTGCATAACGTACTTGGCTCCGAGGATCCCGCAGTCGATGTGTCGATTCTGCTCTTCTACAGCAGACACCAAGGCTTCTAAGACTTTGGGTTTCTCATCTGGATCGATAAGTCCCTGAAACAGTGCACAAGACATGGAAGTCTGAGAGTTGCCTGTGACCTGCCCGGTCTCAAAGTCCACAAAGCGTGTTCGGAAGGCATTGCGAATCTTAGCCGCGGCATTCAAATATCGTTTAGCTTCATCATCCCTGCCCAGAATCGCCGCAGTTTTGGACAGTATCAAGTTGTTGACGTAGTAATAGGCGGTATCTGTGACAATGGTCGGACATTTATGTCCCTCGGGACCACCAGTTGGTGGACACCAATCGCCAAGTCCGAAATTAATAATGTGATCAGTGGCCATGGATGTCATGAAGTCGACATATCGTTTCATGCAGTCGTAATGCTCCTGAAGGATGGATGTGTCACCACAGTAGGAGTACATATACCAAGGTATGAGGATGGCGGCGCTGTCCCATGCTGGTCCGCTGCCCCAATTGAAGCCCCATCCACCTGTGGGAACAATGCCTGGCAACTGTCCACTCATCCTTTGTACATCACGAAAGTCAGCCATCCATTTTGTGTAGGCCGACATCGGATCAAAGTTCAGCAAGACCTGCTCTGCGGAAAGCTGGGCATCGCCAGTCCACCCATTCTTCTCCCTGTGAGGACAGTCGGTTGGAATACCATGGTAGTTGCCGCGGGTGGACCAACAGGCACAACTTTGGATCGCATTCAACAGATCATTTGAACATACGAACTCTCCTCGGGTTTCGAAGGCCGTGTGAACTACGCGTCCACGCAGGTTGTCAAGCGTTGGCGTGCCCGGAAACCCTGTTACCTGAACATACTGGAAACCGTGATAGGTGAAAAGTGGTTCCCATACTTCGGTGCCTTCTCCTTTAAGGATGTAAGTGTCGGTCTGGCATTCGCCGCTTCTTATGAAGACATTAATGTTTGACTGATCGATGTCTCCATCATCCCTCAACTTCTCAGCATACTTTAGGACGACCGTTGTACCAGCGGGTCCACTTACCTTCAACTGCGCCCAACCAGAAATGTTCTGACCCAAATCGTAGACCCAAACGCCTTTGCGTACCTCCTTCAAACTGACCGGGACGATTGTTTCGGTCACCCTGATGGGGGTCATCTGCTGAGACCTCAGGATGCCGCCCGGACTCTGTACGACCATGACATCCTTCCAGTCGCTATCATCATAGCCGGGTTCGGCCCAGCCCGATTTCTCCAGACGCGCATCATAGGTTTCGCCGTTGCGCAGACCATCGAAAACAATGGGTCCAGTACTCCAACGCCAGCTTCGATCACTAACGATGGTCGTCTCCTCTCCGTCCACGAACCTAATGTGAATCTGGATCAGTAATTTAGGCTGGTCCCGCCAAGGAGACTGTTGGAAGTTCCAGACCTCCTTGGTGAAGCAGTTGTACCAGCCGTTGCCGAGGATAACCCCGATGGCGTTCTCTCCTTGAACGATGGCGTTCGTTACATTATGCGTCTGATAGAACACTCGGGCGTCATATCGGGTGAAGGCAGGTGCCAGAACCTCGTCTCCGATCTTGTGACCGTTAATGTAAAGCTCGTAATATCCTAGTCCACAAACGTAGGCGCGGGCGGAATCTATCTGCTTCTTGAGTAAGAAGGTTCGGCGAAACATCGGGGCCGGGGGTGGATTAGAAGCTTCGACGCCGATCCTAGAGCTGCTAATCCATTGCGCGTGCCAATCGCTTGGGTTCAAAAGCCCCATCTCCCAATATGCGGGTTGGCTCCATGGACAGACTTTGTCATCCTTGTCCCAAACTTGGACCATCCAATGGCAGCCCTGCCTTGACATTAAGGGTTTACCATCGTAAACTACATGGATGGACTGGGCAGACAGGACCTTGCCAGAGTCCCAAAGGTCTCCATTTTTTCTATCCAACACTTCGCGGCTGCTCGCCACGAGAACGCGGAAGGCGGTCTGCCGCTGTCCTCGCTCGTCACTCTTCAGCACCCAGCTAAGGCGTGGCTGTGGTGTCTCCACGCCAAGCGGGTTAACCAAGTAGTTGCACTTTAGTTCGTCTACTGTCATGCAGTGCCTTGCGGATAAATCGTTCTTTTGAAGCTTCATAATTATCTCTTACCCCATAGAAGGAAGTGTTTTGCCGCCATATCAATATAAATCTATGCTCTATGCATGTATATGAGAAACAGGATTTTGGGGACAGCTTTAAATCCTACATTCTTCATTGTGGTAAGAGTTATGCAAACGCCACAGATGAGCCAACTGACTCTTAGGAAAAGGCTTCTTTCAACACTTGCTGAAGAGATTGAGAAATATCTGCCGCAGTTTGAGCCCTACTCCTCGGATTACCAGATGGTTCTCTACGCATGCAGGGACTTGGAACAATGGGTAGAACATAAGTGGACTATAACGGGTACTGACGGGGTTTATAAGCAGATTGAGGGTGCTCTTGAGTATGAGCCTAGGGTCTTTAGGGTCTTCTTGAACTTCTGGGTAGGTCACTGGCTTGAGAAGTGGAGAGAACGGGTGAGGGTTCTTTCCGAAAGACCTAAACTACCACCTATGGTTCTGAAAAAGATAAAGAAGGCCAGAATACTTTACAAGGAAATGGAATACAGAAGGGAACTCAAGAAAATGGTGATTGGGAAGCTGATAGGCCAGGGCGAGATCTGCATGGTCGAGGCTATCGCCGAAGCTCTGATAGTTGAGGAGATTGCAAAACGCATTCAAAGCACGGAAGGGGACTCTGAACTCACCATCGTGACTCCCATCGACATTCTCAACTCGCTTTCGCAAAGAATATCCAGAATACACGAAGAGAAAGGACCCCTGATCCATTTGAACATCAAACCCTACGCGCCCTGAGGTTCCTTTTAGGACGACCCTTTCTCGGCGAACCCCTTGCTTTTCAATCTACGCATCTTGCAGAGATGAATTCTTGTTTCGGAACTTATGGATGTTACCATATAGAGTGCCTGTGCTTACTTCTAACCCGCATTCCCCTTCTTCCCTGCTTCTTCGACGTCCACATGTTTTGCAGTTATACCTCTGGCAGTTAGAGCATTAATCAACGATACGCCTAACGCTCCACCTATGACTCCGCCGACGGCGTGCAACCCCGCCCATATAAATACGCCTCCCATTCTTTGCAGGATGGTTGGTTCCATGAAGAAGGTTCCTATGATTAACCCTGCAACAGCCGCCGAGAACACAGAGACAGAAAATAGGACGATTGAGCCCATAACTCTCCTCTCGAACAGATACTTATATCCCATGAAAGATGTGATGACATCAAACAGGATCGAAGCAGCCGTGAAGCCCAGGAAATGGAAAGCATCCGGCCTGAACATGAAATTTATCACAGTGGCAATGAAGCCTACTAATGTGGCTGTTCCCAACTTTCTTGCCCACCACACTGCGAGTATCAAAGAGGCGAAACCTATTAAGTCGCAGAAGAAGGGCATACGGGATAGTTGGTAGAAGATCGGCGATATCAACGCGTTCAATACTCCCCACAGGGCTGCAAAGATTGTTATTCCAGCAATATCACGGCTTGTAAAATGGTCCATGCAACTTCAGCTTCAGTAATACTTTCTCATCAAATAGTAATACTAATATATAAGTCTTCACGCATAGAATCAGGTATTCGAATTAGCAGTCAATCAAACAAGAAGATATTTAAATAGCTTAGAGCTTGAAGGTGGAGCTTGTTTGTCACGGTCTATTCCCAAAGGCCTGATAGATATGGCTGTTAGGTTTCATGGTCACCTAGGTGCTTTTATGGTCTTGGGTTTGAAAGCGGGTTTACTTGCCGAGGAGGTTCTTGGAAGAGACAATTTTGGTACTAAGGCGATTGTCGAGACTAAGCCTTTTCTGCCTTTCACCTGTTTTGTGGATGGAGTCCAGGTTGCGACATGCTGCACAATGGGAAAGGGTAATATTAAGTTGAGGAAAGGGGATAATCTTTCCGTAATCTTTACGAGGGGCTGCAAAAGACTAAAGCTCTCTTTAAAGAAGGAAGTACTAGAGAACCTTAGAAAATTATCCACGATGGCAGAGTCTGAGAAGGAGGCCATAACCCTAATCAACAGACCGACACAAGAACTCTTCGACATTGAAGGATAACAATGTCTCATCGCGGATGCACACCCAGACTTATTCATACTGTCCTTTGATAATTAAAATGCGAATTTTTTCCTAGCAAACCGGTTCTTAGCTAGAAAATGGGAGCGAAAATTTATTAGGAAAACATGATTTACTTGTTTCCAAGTTAGAGGTGGTTTTGAGTGGCTATAAGAGTGGCAATAAACGGGTTTGGAAGAATCGGAAGGTTGCTTTTCAGGGCAGCGATTGAGAGGAAAGCCAAGATTGACTTCGCGGCTATAAACGATATCGGCAATGTGAAGACAATGGCACATTTGCTGAAGTATGACACGGTTCACGGGAAGCCTCCATTTGAGGTTAAGGCTGAGAGCGACGGGATAGTCGTCGACGGGAAGAAGGTTCCTCTGCTGAGCCAAACAGACCCAGCGAAACTGCCGTGGAAAGACATGGATGTCTATCTAGCTGTCGAATCAACGGGTAGGTTCACAGACCGGGAAGGAGCATCAAAGCATCTGCAGGCAGGCGCAAAGAAGGTTCTTATCTCTGCCCCTGCAAAGAACCCTGACATCACAATAGTTTTGGGCGTCAACGAGAAGGATTACGACCCAGTCAAACACAATGTCCTATCGAATGCTTCTTGCACAACGAACTGTGTTGCACCAGTAACTAAGGTGCTTGCTGACAACTTCGGAGTGAAGACAGGCTTGATGACAACGGCGCACGCATACACAAACGATCAAAGAATCCTAGACTTGGTCCACGAAGACCTCCGCAGAGCACGGGCTGGAGCCTTGAACATCATACCCACAACAACAGGTGCAGCCAGAGCCGTAGGCGAGGTCATGCCAAGCCTCAAAGGGAGGCTTAACGGCATAGCGTTACGCGTCCCAGTTCCAAATGTTTCAGTAGTCGACTTAACAGTTGTTCTAGAGAAGCCCGCAACTGCGCAAGAGATCAACGCAGCCTACAAGCAAGTTGCAGAAGGCAAACTAAAGGGAATCCTGGACTACACTGAGGAGCCGCTTGTCTCAAGCGACTTCAACCACTCAACATATTCAGCGATTGTCGACGGCTTGTCAACAATGACTATCGAGAACTTGGCGAAGGTTTTTGCATGGTATGACAATGAATGGGGCTTCTCTTGTAGGATGGCTGAGCTCATAGAGCTAATAGGGAAAAAGGCAAAACTCTAAGCACTAACAACAAATCGAGTCAAAGGCTTTAAAGCCTTCCCACTTCTTTATTTTTCATGTCTAATGGTAAGGTGAGGGAATGGCGAAATTTCTGACACTGGGTGACGTGAAAGTAAAGGGCAATGTTGTCTTGGTTAGGGTTGACTTCAACTCTCCAATAGATCCTCAGAGCAAGAAAGTTCTGGACGATACGAGGATCCGCGCGCATGGCGAGACGACGATAAAAGAACTCGTTCAGAAAGGCGCAAAAGTCGTGATTCTGGCGCATCAAGGGCGTCCAGGAGACCCAGACTTCACCCCACTCAAACAACATGCCGAGATCCTTGGTAGAATCTTAGGCATGGCTGTGAAATACGTGGATGACCTTTGCGGAGAAAAGGCTAAAGAGGCGTTAAAGGGTCTTAAGAACGGCGAGGTTCTGGTCTTAGAGAACACTCGGACTTATCCCGAGGAGCAGAAATCGAAGACGCCCGAGGAACATGCTAAATCTGAGTTCATAAAGGCGCTGGCTCCCCTAGCAGACATGTATGTTAACGACGCTTTCTCCACAGCTCACAGGGCTCATGCCTCAGTTGTCGGTTTCTCCGCAGTTCTTCCCAGCGTGGCTGGAAGAATAATGGAGCGCGAGCTTAAGGCTTTAGGCAGAGTATTAGAGGCTCCGGAGAAACCGTGCGTCTTCATCTTAGGCGGAGCGAAGGCTGACGACTCGTTAAAAATATCCAGATATGTTCTCGAGAAAAACATCGCAGACTACATAGTGACCGGGGGAATCACAGGTCACCTCTTCCTTGTGGCGACAGGGATTGACCTTGGAAAACCCAACATGGAATTTCTCGAGAAACAGAAAGTGTTAGGGCTTGTTCCAGGAATAAAGGATGTAATGACGGCCTTCCCAAAGAAGATAATGGTGCCAATTGATGTGGCCGTCGAAGTCGATGGCAAGAGAAAAGAGATATCCGTGAAAAATCTTCCAACAGAATATCCGATCTCCGACATCGGAACCGAGACAATCAAACAATACAGCCAAATCATAGGGAGAGCGAAATCCATAGTCATCAGCGGGCCTCCTGGAGTTTATGAAAGGAAAGAGTTCTTGAAAGGGACCAAGGAGGTCCTAGGTGCAGTTGCCACGTCAAAGGCCTTCTCTCTAGCAGGTGGAGGACACACGGTGGCCGCCATTGGAGAACT
>CAYURV010000042.1:0-6950 GCA_964447115.1 uncultured Candidatus Bathyarchaeia archaeon | reverse complement strand
ACAAAAAGCTCGAAGACATATGCGGAGAGCTGAAAACCATAGCTGAGAAAAGCGGCGTCAAGGCGAATGGGCCGATCCCGTTGCCGACGAAGAAACTCCGCGTCCCAGTGATGAAGAGTCCCTGTGGCGAAGGCACTAAAACTTGGGACAAATGGGAGCTTCGCATCCATAAACGCCTGATGGACATTGACGCCGAAGAAAGGGTTATGCGTCGAATTATGAGGATGCGTGTTCCAGAGGAAGTTTTCATAAGTATTGAGCTGATCTAATACCGAGCGTCACAAGATGGGCTCTTGCGGTCTGAGATTGGTATTCTCTTCTATTAGTAAAGCATGAATCCCAGCACAGCCAACCCTAACACTATAGAGCTGGCGAAGCTGACCGCCCAAACGGTCCTGTTCCACCAGTAGACTTTTGCGCCGTCAAGGATGCCGAATGGGATAAGGTTTAGAAGGGCTAACCATGCGCCAAGCATTGCACCTTTGAGCATTACCAAAGCTAAGGGGTCATATGGAACGAGAAAATATAGAAGGAAGAATAGAGACGTTAGAGCGATGCTTGTCAGGGGTCCAGCAAGCGCTGTGATTCCGACTATTCTCTTGTCACCTACGCCAGCTATTATGACCGCTCCAGGCGAGACAAATTTCAGCGGAGTAGGAGCTAACGATAGCAACGTCAAAAGAACGCCTAGTAGGCTAAGCCGAAACTCAGCCCATAGCCCATAATGTTTAGCTGCCGCCTTGTGTGCGAGTTCGTGAATGAAAAAAATGAAGGTGAATATCAGTGCCAAGCTAAGAAAGATGATGGGCTCTTGATAAAGGGAGAAGACCCATGAGAAGATAGGCTCATGCAAAGAGAGACCAACCCCCATAACAATCAGCGCGCCTATGGTAAGATGAACTGCCTCGGTGGAGCTTGTCCAGCCCGGTTTTCTAAACCAGAACGGATAGGTCAACAATGTTTCGTGCTGAGGTGTTTTCGGCTTGCCTTCAGTGGCAGGTGGATGATACTCCTCTTTTGTGGTGGGCGTTCGTGTTCTTACCTTTAGAAGTTCGGGGCAAGCGTGGTTTTCAGGTAACCTGTGATCTGGACAGAAATATCCACTGCAGAATGGGCATCTGAACGGTAAGTCAACATTGTTCTCGCAGTATTGGCACTTCAATTCTCTTTCAACTTTTCTAATTTACCAGACATAACAGTAAAGGATTCATGGTTGTTGCTTAAAAACTTGCTTTAGCTTGTTAACGACCTTCATCCTGTCATGTTTCTGCTCTATTTCTAGTAAAAAGATAATAGGCAAAGCTGGGATTAATTTTTTGAAGCTCAGGGCTGAAAAGGCTTATGCGAACGAGGATCCCGGTTATTCTGGACACCGACATCGGGGGCGACATAGACGACACTTGGGCGTTGACACTTATGCTCAAGTCCCCGGAGCTCGACGTCAAACTCATAACGACTGACACTGGGAACACAACTTACCGCGCAAAAGTCGTCGCAAAGATGTTGGAGGTGGCAGGACGGACAGACATACCCATCGGCATAGGGCTTCAGTTTGGTGACCGCGTTGGTCGTCAGGCTGTATGGGTGGAAGGATACGATCTTTCGGCTTATCCTGGTAGGGTTCACCAAGACGGCGTGAGGGCGATAATTGACACGATAATGGGTTCACCTGAGCCTGTTACGCTCGTATGCATAGGACCAGTTCCCAATATTGCTGTGGCCCTTGAACGCGAACCGGGGATTGCTGAACGGGCGCGTTTTGTTGGCATGCATGGCTGCATACGGAAAAGTCCTTTGGAGTATGGAGGCGGTGGAGGTGTCGTCGCCGAGTACAATGTGGCAGCAGACCCCAGAGCTTGCCAAAGAGTCTTCACAGCACCTTGGGACATGACAATCACACCGCTTGACACTTGCGGTTTCGTTAAGCTTGAGGGCGAGAGATACCGGGCTGTCCGCCGCTGCGATGACCCGCTTGTTCAAGCGTTAATCGATAATTATAGGGTTTGGCTGAGAAGCGGGCGCAGGGAATGGAAGGAGGAGTTTGAAACCCGAAGCTCCATTCTCTTCGACACTGTAGCCATTTACCTTTCTCTATCCCAAAAATTACTTGACATGGAGAAGCTTGGCATTCGAGTAACCGATGACGGCTACACGGTCATCGATGGCAAGGCCAAGACGGTCAACTGCGCCACAAAGTGGAAGGATCTTGCTGCGTTTGAGGATTTCCTCGTAGAACGACTGACTGGCATGCGAGTCAGCTCTACCAAATCCGTATAGGCAAAAACCTGCTACAGCAACCCCGTCTCTTAAAAGTCCACTACTTCGGTTTTGCATTTGGGTATTTTTCTCTGATCTTCGCGTCGCCTATTCTGGCTATAAGAGCGTTAGATATAAGGACATACTTGACACCTGTAAGCTCAGCTAAATCCGCTGGCTTCTGGTCTTGGGTCACAAGTAGTAAGTCATTCTTCTTCGCATACTCGACGACGTCCCTGTCCCTTGCGCCCTTCAACCCCGCGTCCTGAACAGTCAAAACCTCCCAGCCCAAAGTCTCAAAATACTCCTTAAGGCCCGCATACATCTCGTCGAGCAGAAGCCGCATCAATACCACCTTACTAAATCCTACGTTTCACTGTCCACATACTTAGGTCTTATCACCTGTCTTTCTCTTCCTCCTCGGTATCTGGATATTAGCACTTCCAAGGTCTAAAGAAAAGGTTCAAATAAAAAGAAGACTGTCTATTAGACGTCGAAGCCGGGGTGGCCGAGCGGATAAGGCGCAGGCCTTGAGCGGCAAAACCCAAGCCAGCCTGTGGCCCCTCGGGGCCACATGGGTTCGAATCCCATCCCCGGCGCCATTCATCTGACAAAGGCAAGCATACCCAGCGGAACAGTCGTGGTGCACCGTTAGGTATATCCTTGGTCCTGCTTCGGTTGCGCACTTGGTCGACTTGGAGAATATGGTTCTTCTCGTGAAGGAGTTTGTGAAAGTCATCTCGTCTTTTCAAACATAAGAATTTGAGATCTGCATAAGCTTTGACATAGGCTCGTTTTGGGCTTATCTTTCCGTCATGTTTCGCGCCATTCAACTTCTGGCACACCTTCATTTGGCAACAACGCTGGTCTAAGGTAATTGTCTGTGAAGAATCGACTTGGATCACCTTGTAGATCCTTAAATGTGTACCTGTTTCCGCTGAATCTTGACAATTCGATAGTGCCTCGTTCAATCATCCCCAGAACGTTTTCCATGGCTTTAGTGTTGCAGCCGCTCGTTCCAGAGGTTCCGGCGTTACTGTAGTGCCAGACTCCGCTTTCAACGGTGACGTTGCCACGAGTGCCAGCGAAGGCATGAATCCTCCAACCCGTCCCAGAGACGATTCTATGCGCCAGCTCTACTGCCCTAACGTCGCCAGCAGCTATGATGACATCATCAAAGATGAATGATGCGCCATATTCTCTTCTCAGTTCTTCAATAATCTCCCCATGCGAGCGGCTTGAATCGTAAATGAAAAATTTAACTCCATCTCCGAACTTACTGCACAAAAGACTACTTCCAAGATCGGCTTTTTCCTGGCTTCTGACAAACATGATAACTTGGGAGGCGCCTCCGACCTGCATCTTCTCATCGAACGTCAGAACTACTTCAGCTGTTATGAAAGCCATAGCCCCCGAGCCTACTATGGCCGTAGCACCGTCTCTGGAAACGCCCTTCTTCATTATGTTTCCCTTTTCATCTTGACCCTCGGGATGCGTAGCTAAGTCTAGGCAGTCAACTAGGCAAGCCGTAGGTTCGATTAACGCTGCTTCTGCGTCGCTGACTCCATCAGGGACTCTTATGATGCATCCTGTTTGGATTAGTTCAGGTGTGACTCTTATGCATTGGGCGTAACCTCCGTCTAGGCTTCTTGAGACATCTTCAATGTTTGATCCCAGAAGCTGTACGCCGACAACACCCCTTCTTCGCTGATGACATCGAACCGGCTTATATCTGGCGCATCTCGGTTGCAGTATCACTTTCTCTCCTTCTCTGAAATTAAGGTAGTCTCTAGGAATTCTTTTCAGTTGTGTGCTGAGGTATCCCAAAGGTTTGGTTAGATTTCTAACGTTTGAGCCGACCTTCTCGATCACGCCGACAACCTCATGCCCAACTACTCTACCCCAGGCTGGAAAGAAATTCTCGCGGATAGAATTCCTTTGGGACTCTGGCAGCGAATCTAGGTATTCAGCCAAACGTCTATAGAATTCATCCTTCACGTTGGGGTCGCTTTCTCCCGTCTCCAGCAGATTCGCATATTTGCCTAGATTCGAAGATTCGAAGTCTCCTTTAAACTCGGTTAGGCATCCAAGTTGGTTCAAAAGAATATCATCTATTGGGGGATACCCTTGTTGATAGTACTTCACCTCTGTCCCGCAACGGTGAACCATGATGTTCTTTACAATCAGGTCATTTGAAGTGTAGAAGATCGGACGATTCTGCACAACCCTGAAGTCACCCCTGCCATAATAGACGAAGGCGTACATGCTTCCAACACCTTCAACCCGCGCCTTCCGTCCTTTCTCTCTATAGAAGTCGCCGGGTCTATGGGTCCATTTAGCTTGCTCCTCATCCATCTTACTTTTTCCCCAATACCACGTGGTTTAGAGCATCCAGATATTCTATCGTGACTAATGATAGCTGCTTGAGGCGTCTCGGGTCCTCCAATATTGCCGTGTCCTCTGAAAGTTGGCCGTGGTCAAGGAAAGGCAGAACGAGAACTCTATCTGAGCTTCTCAAGCCAATGTGAGCCCTCAGATAACCCATGATCATGTCGTAACCTTCTGTCGCTTCGCCTCCCTCAAGCTCTCCGGCGACGCCAATCTTGCCGCCAATTCTCGTCCTCTTCAAGGTTGGATATTCAGGATAAGCTCCTGTGAAACCTACACTTATCGGAATACTATTGATGCTATGCCGTTCTGCGGATCGCTGAGCTCTGATCAAGATACTTTCTATCTGACCAGAGTTTTCGCAGCATGGTGCAAGCATAGCTACGCTGTTGTCTGCGAGTTCTGCATAGATCTTCTCCGATTCTTCACGGCGGGTAATCAACTGCACTGTTTCGCCTGCTTCAACATGATAATGAGGTCATCTGTTTATTGAGCGAAAAGGTTTATTTATCGCTTCCTCGAGTTCTTTGAAACGATTGCAGCAAGACAATTTTCAACATATAGGGAAAGATATGCTTCAGGCAATCGTATTTGGCGCAGGCGCCATAGGATTAGGACTTTTGGGCGACGTACTTAGTAGATCAAAATATGCGGTCAAATATGTGGATATAGACGAAAGAATTGTATCCACGCTTCACACTCATGGGAGATACAGATTCAATGTTGTTGGCCCCGAACCAAAAGTTGTCACGGTTGAACAAGTTGATGGACTAAGCTACGCAAACGAGCCAGCGATATCGGGTGCCATATCGGGTTCGAATGTTGTCTTTACCGCAACTGGCGAAGCTGCATTACCGTTAATAGCTAGAACTCTGGCTAAGGGATTAGTTGAGAGAATGAAGAGATGGAGACCGATTAACGTCGTGTGTTGCGAAAATCTGTATGATGCCGCGGCTCTGCTGAGAGGTTATGTAATAGAAGAATTGAGCAAACTGCCTTGGGTACAGGATGATTACAAAGCAAAAATTGAAGACGTTGGATATGCCAACACAATAATTAGCAAAATGTGCAAAAAAACGGAATACAACCCAATGACTCCTTCGCATCAAGCGATTGTTGAGGGGTCAAACGTCGTCATAGAGGTGGAAGCAGAGGGCGAGATCGTGACTGAACGCGAAGCATTAGTAGAACCAGGGATGGAACTCGTGGACACGCTGTTTTTGGATTCAGGGAAGTTTGAGGCTGAGCGCGATAAAAAAGTTTTTGCACACAACGGTGGTCATGCGCTTCTCGCCTATCTGGGCGCCTTGAAGAATTTCAGCTACATTCGTGAATCAGGCATGGACAATGAGATTAAGGCAGTTTTCTACCGAGCGATAGTTGACGAGATCGGAAAAGCCCTGATAAGAAGATACCCCAACTATCTCAACTATAAGCAGTTTAAAGAATACGTCAACAACCTCTTTTCAAGGATGACAAGCCCATATCTGAATGATACTGTCGAGCGGGGAATAAGGTCTTCTCTCAAAAAAATCGGCGGGCACGATGCGAGGCTAACCAGGGCGGCTAGATTCTCGCTCGAACAAGGTGTAACCCCGCAGTTTTTCTGCCTCACGATCGCTGCCGCACTCATAATAAATAATGTTGAAACAGCAGAACTTGACCGTGCGCTTTTGGAGCTCTGTAACCTAAGTCCAGATAAAGATTCTGAGTTGATAAGTCTAATCACTCGCGCCTGCGAAACATTAACAGATTGGCAAAAGTTGAAATTCCCTATTTTGAAATCCCATCTCTAACAAAGTGGCTACCAGTTTTCTTGATCTACTCAGCAGCTGAAAACGCCCTAAAAGAACCAAACATAACCATTTCTATGCTATAGACATATAAGACAAGGCATCTGGAAGATGCCCTAATCGCGAGGGAGAAAAAGGTATGTCGGTGAAGATTCCGTTGAAAGTAGAATCCGAAGACCGCGATCTCTATTCGGTGCAGCTTTCCGTCAAAACAAATTCAGGAGAATACCTCAAGACATCTTAGAGAGAAGAACTCGGCATGGCATACATCAGATTGATCGACCAAACAACTGGGAAAACTATACCTAGAAAGTTCTCACTATCGGATTCCTCTTGTCTCAAAGGAACCCTATCGTTTATCCTTCCAACCCACGCGCAGAATGAGCTAACGTTGCTAATAGGCGAAGAAGCGCCCGCTTGTTGGTACACATGTTGCTGAACTTCCGTTGAGTTTTTGAACGGAGGAAAACAGCATGATCCTAGTCCCTTGCTCTACCAAAAATCACGCATTTA
>CAYURV010000041.1:0-6990 GCA_964447115.1 uncultured Candidatus Bathyarchaeia archaeon | reverse complement strand
CCTCTACGTTCAGGTCCAAACTCTGGAAATGCCTGGACATACTTGCCGTCAAGCAAGGCAGCATAGCCGAGCAAACGGGTCACAGTTACTATGCCTTGCCCACCCCTGCCATGCCAACGAACTTCAACTAACAGGTCAATACCTCCACAATATTCTTCCTTAGACTTTTTTAGTGGTCGGGTTAATGTGAACGAGAAGCCAGATATAACTTTAGCTACACGCGTGCCAATGAGGATTTATGGCTTTTTCCTCTGAGCATTAACTGGAATGTTAAAACTACTATACTCAGGGCAAAACCGTACACAAAAGGAGCGTTAGGTGCATATTGTGAAATAATTCCACCGACCAGAGGCCCAATGAAGTAGCCTAGGCCAATAAGGCTTTCGAAGACCCCTGCTGCAATCCCCCTCGAGGACCCCCATCTCCTTAGAATGAAGGATATCGAGGCTGCGTAGCATATAGCCGACCCGAAACCGAAGATTAGGAAGCAGACCAGAAAGACTGGGATACTGGTGCTGGCGGATGTTAGAAGTGAGGCTAGGGCGAGGGTCAAAGAGCCCAAAAGAAACATGCTTAGTTTTCCAAGTCTAGCCTCAATCTTGTACGCCTCGTAAAAAGTCAGAGTTCTAGCCACCCCAAACCCGAAAGCTATGCATCCTATCTCGAATGGCAGAATCCCTAGGTCTGTTGCGTACGATGGAAAGAGAGAGACGATTATGCCCACAATCGATGAGAAGAGGAATATTGAAGAGAGGGCGGTAGCAATTGAGCCTTTACTGCCTGAGTCACCCTTCAACTCGTTCATAGGCTGGGCTTCAACGCGTCCTCCCCTAGTCGGTTCTACAACCAGTATGAAGCCCAGAAGACCGGAGGATAATGCAGCCCAAACGGAAAATAGAAACGTAGCCTTGATCGACCACATGCTGATCAGTAAACCTCCCACGATTGGACCGATGGCAAGAGCAGAGCCCCATGAGACATTGAACTTTTTCAGCGTCTCTTCAAGCGATACTTCAGCGGAGTCAGCTACGAGCGCTTCCATAGCTGGCCAGAAGGCTGCGATGGATGAGCACTCTAGGACCCTGATGAGGGCAAGCATGTACGGCTGTTCAACCAAGCTATACAGGAGGGACGACAAGCTATAGGAGAGTAGGGAGGCTGAGATGAATGCTTTCCTGTTAAACCTGTCGCAGAGCACCCCTGAGATCAGCGGCATAAACGAGTATATTAGACCACCAGCCGATCCTATGAGGCCCACAAGGAATGATGAGGCACCTAGTCGATTGGCGTAGATGGGAACGGCTATACCTACTGCCCCCATGAGCATCTGGCATAGGAATGATGCGGCGAAAAGGAACTTTAGGGAGACAGCCTTGCGCTTGCTCAATTCAAGAGTCCCTTCGAAACATTACACTCATCATCGCCAAGACTAAACGTCTCGTAAAGGGTCTATGAGACTGTCTTCAAGAAAGGTTTAGTAGTGATGACGTTAAAAATCCTATCGCCAGATTGCAGCCAAAATACAATATAGAAGACAATCAGTGGTTAAATCCTATCAAACAATGAACAGCAGAAATTGGAAAAAAAGATGGAGAAAAGGGCTTATTCGAACTCTCCACCGCCGTAGCCGCCGGGCGGCATTCCTGGGCCGCTTGGGCCTCCAGGAGGAGTCGGTGGAGCCTTCATCTTTCCAGCCGCTATGATGTCATCGATCTTCAAGATCATGGAGGCTGCTTCAGTAGCCGACTTGATTACCTGCTTCTTGACGGCTAACGGTTCGTAAACGTTTAATTTCCGCATGTCTTTAACCTTGCCTTCAAAGACATCTACGCCGGCCCACGTTTCACCTTTCTCATGTTGAGCTCTGATGTCGGAGACTATATCTATCGGATCGAGACCTGCGTTCTCTCCGAGCGTTACAGGTACAATCTCCATTGCTTCGGCGTAACATTGAACAGCCAGCTGTTCTCTGCCTGGAAGGGTATCTGCAAATTCTCTCAGGGCCCGAGCCACTTCTACTTCAGGGGCCCCTCCTCCTATCAGTACCTTCGGCTCTTGTACCACATCTCGGACTACGCATAGGGCGTCGTGGACGGATCTTTCAGCCTCGTCGACGATCCTTTCGGTTCCTCCACGGATCAGTATGGCTACTGCCCTTGGGTTTTTGCATCCTTCTATGAAGGTCATCTTGTCGTCGCCGATCTTCCTTTCTTCAACCACTTCCGCGGAGCCGAGATCTTTCTTTGTCATGTCCTCCAGGTTAGTGACTACCTTTCCACCTGTAGCCTTGGCTAGTTTCTCCATATCTGATTTCTTGGCGCGCCTAACAACCAGTATTCCCTTCCTAGCTAAGAAGTGCTGGGCCATGTCGTCTATTCCTTTCTGGCAGACGAGTACATTCGCACCTGTAGCAATGATCTTGTCAACCATTCCCCGAAGCATGCTTTCTTCTTCGTGGAGGAAGGCCTCCATCTGCTCCGGCGTCTCAATGTTGATTTTTGCGTCGAACTCTGTCTTCTCAATCTCAAGCGCAGTGTCCAACAATACGATCTTAGCCTTTTCAACACGTTTTGGCATTCCTGGATGAACAACCTCTTTGTCCAAAACTACGCCCTTTATCAGTTTGGTGTCGGTTATGGATTCTCCGGGTTTCTTCTCAACCATAATGTCATCTAAATCTGCTCTGTACTGCTCTCCGACTTTCTGGGATACGTGTAGAATGGCGTCAACAGCTATCTCAGCGAGCTGCTCACGGTTCTCAGCCACTAGCTTGCTAGCCATTGAGGTCATGGCGACCTTCTTTAAAACTGCTTTATCTGTGGGACTGGACTTAATGGCAATCTTCTCAAGTGTTTCCAGGGCCTTGTCGGCGGCTTTCCTGTAACCATCAATGATCACAGTGGGATGAACATTCTTATTTAGAAGGTCCTCTGCCTTTCCGAGAAGTTCTCCAGCTACGATCACTGAAGTTGTTGTTCCGTCGCCAACTTCGTCGTCTTGGGTTTTTGCGACCTCGACCATCATCTTTGCCGCTGGATGCTCAACATCGATCTCGTCCAGTATAGTGCGCCCATCGCTGGTTATAGTGACATCACCTAGACTGTCCACAAGCATCTTGTCCATGCCCTTTGGTCCAAGCGCGCTCCTAACGTATTCAGAGACGACTCGAGCAGCCATAATGTTGTTATGTTGGGCTTCTTTTCCCCTCGATCTTGAAGAGCCCTCTTTTAAGATCAGAACAGGTACTCCTTGTGCTGCAGCCATAAGGGTTCCTCTTTACCTTTTCACGTTTTAATCTCTAAAGAACTACGCCAAATTTATATACTTTTCGTAAACCTGAATGAGAGGTATTCAGGTGAAGAACGCCTGATCAGGTAGATTGGTCTGGTCTTGGAACCGTCATGTTTAAAATCGAGATGGAGTATAGTAAAAGCGAAGCACACCAGAGTCTCGTCGTCTTTAAGGTGGGTTGAGATGTCCCGCAAGAAAAGAAGGAGCTTCATAGATGAACTCTTCGGCGGTTCACCCATTGAAGACATCGATAAGGTATTCGAGGAGTTCGGGAGAGAAGAGGGGAGAGAAACCGGCTACTCCATAAGCGTTTCACAGACTCCTGAAGGCACAAAGGTCTATGCTAAGGTCGGAAAGGGCACGGACGTGAACGCCCTGAGAAGGCAGCTCCAGCAACAATATCCCGGCGCACAGATCGAGATAGAGGGAGGACAACCTCTGATCAGAGAGATTTCCACAAAGCCGGTTAGGGAGGAGGCGGAAGAAGACAAAGAGGAAACAGGCGAGCAAGGGAAACAATGAAACACTTTCAGTGATGTTTTAGAAACCAGACTTAAGGGACTAAGATAGTAACAGAGAGTAAGACGGCAAACTTAATTAACCAATTTAGGTCATTCTTAGATTTGTCAGATTGCATGCTGGGATAATTAATGGCGATCGAAGATTTCGGCACAAGCATAATCCAATTCGAGGAAATACTGCAGAAGATTACAGCCAATATGACGAGCGGGGTAATCTTTGAAAAGCTGATGCCACCCGACCTATGGAAGAGATCAGAGGCCGACGTGACATCCCTACAGAATTCAGCCTTACATCTCAGGGAATTGATGCTTGTATTTAAGCCTGAGAGGACTCCAACCATAGAGAAGCGAACACGGGCTTTAGTGCAGCCTCTAGGTAGTTTTAAGGAGATATTGTCCCGGAAGTCCGATGATCCTTTGACAAATTCCAAGCTCGCCCTTGAAGAGTTGAGAAAAGCCGTGGTTGAAGGCTCCAATCTGCTCGATCTGGCGAAGGAGATAAAGAGGCAGCCGTCTGAAGGAATCTCAGCGGTCCTAAAACTGAAGGAGGTCTATGATGCGAAGGAGTACTTGTCAGCCATACCTGTCCCCGGCGCGATCTATGCCAGATTTTTGGGTTTGAGAAAGAACATAGAGAACCTGCAAACCTCTCTTTCCAATCTTGAGCAGGTTCTTAGGGATTTAAGGAAAAACTTGGACAGCGTCGTTGACGAGATGTCCAAGTTCCGACCTATGCCCACTGAAGAATTGGAAGAAAAACCAGTGGAGCTTGAGGTTTCCACAGCAGAGGAAAAGGGTCCGGAACCAAGTTTGGTGTCTGAAAACAAGTAGTAGGCTTTTCGTGAGCTTCAATATTTTGGTGTTCAAACAGTATGTCGATGGTTGACATAACAACCAAGCCTGAGGTTTACAGGGAGGCGACGGCAAAAGGTCAGATAAGACTTACGAAAGAGACTATCAGGCTGATCAGAGAAGGGAAGGTTGAGAAGGGCGACCCACTATACGCTGCGAAGATCGCCGGCGTATTAGCTGCTAAGGAGACCAGTTCGCTGATTCCGTTATGCCACCCTATTCCTTTAACAGATGTCCAAGTCGACATGAGTGTTGTCGATGACTCAACCATCGAAGCAGAGGTAACCGTCAAGACAAAGGCTCAGACAGGCGTGGAGATGGAAGCCCTAGTGGCAACCGCCACCGCGCTATTAACGGTGTGGGATATGACAAAAAAACACGAAAAAGACGCGGAGGGGCAGTATCCAGAGACAGCCATCCAAAACATACGCATCATCCGTAAGTTGAAGGAACGGGACCTATGAGCGAAACAGCTGCAAGGCATAAAGCCGAGTCTCCCAAAAGCCTGTACTTCGCTGTTATAACTTGCAGTAGCTCTCGTTACAGGGAGTTTTCGGAGACAGGTCGTCTAAATGACCCATCAGGAGATTTCATCGTCAAAGTCCTCGAAAGTAAAGGGCACCGAGTAACTTTGCGGAGGATTGTCTCAGACGACAAATCCCAGATACAACGTCTCGTACTGAGGGCTTTGAATTCGCGGAAGACAGACGCGATAGTCACTTCAGGGGGGACTGGGATAAGCCCGACGGACGTGACGATTGAGGCAGTTCAGCCGCTTCTCGATAGGGAAATACCCGGGTTCGGCGAACTCTTCAGGACCATTAGCTACGACAAAATTGGCTCAGCCGCCGTCCTAACGCGCGCAATCGCAGGCATAGCGATGGGCAAGGTCATCTTCTGTTTGCCAGGCTCTCCGCAGAGCGTATCCTTAGCCCTCGAGGAACTCATCCTTCCCGAAGCAGGACACATACTCAAACATGCACGTGAAAAGTAAGACGTACTGCCCTTCACCTTGGTTCCTTTTGCTTGGCAAATTCTATCTCAACGCGGGTCTAACAATCTTAAGCAGATTTTCATATTAGTTTATGGAGTAGAGTCTATGAGTCTAAGTGTCGTTCTACCAGAATGATTCTTGATTCGAGCCTCACAAGCAATCCTCTAAACTGCACCTAAGGTATCAAAAATATCTGATCAGAAATCCAGAAATTGTTTATAATAGTTATAAACCAAGTTCGGATTGATGGACCTCACTAGAAATCTTCGACGAGATGTAGGCTTGAAGGTTCCTCTTGCGGCTCTTATGTTAGCAGTTGCTACGCTTGAACGGGTTCCGCTCAAACCGGGCTACGCGTTGCTTGAAGGAGCCTACTTGGTAGATCTTGTTTTGCTAGCTGTAGTGTTGGTTTACAGCCTGGTCCACTATACAGGTAGGTTCTACAATATTCAGGATGTCCAGATCGAAGACTCCTTTAGGCCATCCCTAGTTATTCCCAGCGAAGCCGCGCGGGACATCATCGGAGTTAGGACAGGAATCTCTACGAAGATGGTCAACACTGATCCCTTCTTAGGTCGTGATCTCGCCGTCCTGAAGTCGGAACTGTCAAACACGCGTTCGCCGCTGATCGAAGATTCCGATAACGTAACGGTGGGAGACCCTGTGTGTGCCTTTGGCTATCTGGGCGTGGTGACATTCCCTCCTTTGCTCAGTCCAAACACTGTTCTCGCAGCTTCGGTGACCCAAGGCGTGGCGAGCAGGAATAGGCTGACTCTGTTCGACGTTCCAGCTATCCAGCACAACGCTCCGATTACGAATTGGAACAGTGGAGGTCCATCCCTTGAAGACGGGACATCAGCGAAACCTTAGCTGCTCAGCCTGAAAGGCAGAATGCCGATCTTTTCCATAATGGCATGCCTTCTGACATGTGATGCACATTACGTGTGAATTTTCTGTGAGAGACGGCTCGTACCTTGTCCACTCTTCATTGAGCTCAAATCTGTCTCTATCTAGGAGGTGAATCCCCACAAGGCATTTGGAGTCGTCAACTTTGTATGGAGTTAGAGCGCCTACGGGGCAGGCTTTGATGCATTCTTCACAGTTGCCGCAGAGGTCTTGTTCGAAAGGTTTGTCTGGTATCATCTCAGCGTTAGTCAAGACCGTCGCCAAGCGTATCCATGGACCGTAAACTGGGCTTACTATTAGGGCATTTTTCCCATAGTTTCCAAATCCCGCCAACTGAGCTAGACGTTTCTGGGAAAGAGGCGGATAGATAACTGTTTTATAACCGTTCTTTTCTAAGAAGTCTTTCACTGCTTGTTCTGAGACCTC
>CAYURV010000040.1:0-7150 GCA_964447115.1 uncultured Candidatus Bathyarchaeia archaeon | reverse complement strand
TGGGTTTTTCAATTCCTCTCATGTATGCGCGCATAGACATAGATGTCGCACAAGTATACGATGTAACGCCTTATGGAATTTTTGCATTGGAGGCTCTTGGGTTCTGTGATGTTGGCACGGGACCGAGATTAGTACCGGACGGACAAACAGCCTTGAGTGCTTTGATTCCTACATGCACTGACTGTGGAAAATTCGGTTGTGGGCATTCGGTGACGCTGCCAAAGCTGCAAAGAAAAAAGGTAAAGTTGTGGATGCAGTTTTTAGTTAAACTGTCTGAGTTAATAAAGGGCCTAGGTCAAAGCACCTTAAGTTTGCGCGCGCGCGCTTTAGCTCTGGCATCCATGCATATTTCACGTTTTCGGAGGCGAAATTTAAATAGAATCCATATGATGGGTATACAACCGTAAAAAAGAGAAAAGTTCATGTTAGTTGGTAAAGAAACACGAGAATATTTAAAACGTAAAGGCTTCCCAGATCATGCGCGCGCGGGTATTGGAAGACGTTACAACTCATCTAGCTGAGATCCTCTCTATGGTCAATAATGATCTCTATTCCACATATGGGGCATTTCATTACTTCTTGGAATGCGCCAATATCCTCGTTTGTAGCTTCCATCTTGATCTTGCACTTATGGCAGATATATTTAGCCATGGCTTTTCACGACATTTGTTTATGATTTCCTAAAAAGACTTCATAAGCGATGCACACGCATCCTGGGCGTTTTGTTGCTTGTTCGAATACACTAACATTCCAAGCACACACAACTTTTATGGCGTAAGTTGCTCAACGATGGATTTGAACTCTTTGTTTGTTAGAAGTCTCTTTTTCTCTTCTGCAAGGAGTTTGACTTTTTCTAGGATTTGATTGAGTTTTTCTTCAGAAGGTATCTCCAATCCCAGTTCCTCCAGTCTGTAGATTATCGAAGCTCTACCGCTTCCTTTTCCTAGGGCTACATTGACTTTGTCGAAACCAAGGAAGTGAGGGGCAAACGGGAAAACTTCCAATGGCCTTTTAGCTTTGGAAGCTCTATCCCACCAACCAGCTATTATACCCGATTCGGTTGTAAAGGTGTTATCACCGACAATAGGTTTGTGGGGAGGCATCTTAACCAAAGATAGTTCTTCCACAAGCTTGGATAACCCTCGCAGTTTTCTGAAGTCTATCCCTGTTCTAACTCCATATAGCACTTCTAAGGCCGATGCCACTTCCTCTAGCGCGGCGTTACCGCTTCTCTCACCTATGCCGTTAACTGTAGTGTGAACTATCTTAGCACCAGCCATCACTCCTGTGAGCGAATTGGCAACAGCTAAACCGAAATCGTTGTGGCAATGCATCTCAATAGTCTTGTCTGTTCTCTTCATAACCTCTTCCACCAAATAGTTCGTAGCCTCTGGCGAGCATACACCGAACGTGTCAACAAGGACATATGAATCCATGTGACCCTTTGTGGCTACGCTATCTATGATGCCCCAGAAAGTGTCGAACTTGGCTCTCGTTGAATCGATTGTAAAGAAGGCAACGTGCAACCCATGTTCTCCAGCATACCTGGTTGCCTCAATGGAGAGCTTAACCGCCTTCTCCACCGTCCAACCATAGGCATACTTAAGCAGGTGGTCACTGGACGGGATTTCCATGACTACCCCATCAACATCGCAGGCAAGTGCTAAATCTACATCTGTTTTCATGCATCTCGCAAAACTAAACACCTTCGCGTTGAGGCCCTCACTAGCTATTGCCTTAACAGCGTCCATCTCCTCCTTCGAAACAGCGGGCATGCCTGCTTCAATCCTAGATACTCCCACTTCGTCAAGCATCCTTGCGATTTTGATCTTGTCATCCTTTCTAAGAATGATGCCGGCTTGTTGCTCGCCATCTCTAAGAGTTATGTCATGGAAACTGACTTTTTCTGGAAGTTTAAGTTTTCCTCTTACTTCGTCTGAGTAGTTGTAGAGGCTAATGAACCAGTTTTCTGTTTCCCAAGGATTTTGTTTCATGTTCTTATCCCCACTTGCGCATGTGTATATCTTTGAAACTCAGGACCCCTTGACAGATTCCATGAGTTCCTTGGAACCTGCTATTTTTTTGGGCCACCAGACGTATGTTCTCGTGGGATCTATGTTTTCTTCCTTGCAGATGTCATCAATTCGAGTGCGGGCTTCATTGAGCACCATCTGGGAGAGAGCGGTTCCTTTCGAGTCTATGCCGACCACCAGTGGGCCAAGTTGGTCTACTTTGAGAACCCATGTGGCTTCAGGCATTCCTAATTCGAGCCAATGCACAGTCTCTACATTTATCACCTGTTTGGCGTACAGAGCGGCGCATCCGCCCGTTGCAACGAGATAAGCCCCTCCGACATCTCTCAAAGCGTTAATCGTGGGTGGACCCATTGTTCCTTTCCCAATCGTTAGCCTAACGTGCAATTCTCTCACCAGTCTGGCGCCTAGATCGGTGAACCTTGAACTTGATGTGGGGCCAGCCGAAACGATTTGCCACTTATCGTTTATCTCTTTGACTATCGGTCCGCAATGCCAAATTGCTCCATCTTTTAAGTTGAAGGGAAGTTTTTCGCCTCGCTGTATCATCTCAACGACACGGCGGTGCCCCATGTCACGCATCGTGTGAACTATCCCACTTACGAATACGATATCCCCGACTTTGAGTGTCCTAGCATCATTCTCGGATACGGGCAGACTTACATACGTTTCTCTCACGCTTCTACCTCCACAGTTCATTCTTCCGGATGAGTAAGATAGACAACTTTCCCATCTGGGCAAATTCTAGCGGTTGAATATCGCGCAGCCCAACATTGGTAAGTTATTCCCACTGGAGCTACAGCTGTATGTGTGCCACAAATTTCAGCGTGGACTGCAAGAGATGTGGTGTCTCCTCCCATGGCCATTGGGCCTAGTCCTGTGCGATTCAATGCCCTTAGAATTCTGCGTTCCAGGTCAGCTACAACGGGGTCCAGATTCGGCGAACCTAGAGGAGACCTGAAAATCGCTTTCTTCGCCAGATACATGGCTATATCGCCGGTTCCACCTATGCCTAAACCTACAATTGTTGGTGGACAGGGTTCTCCCATAGCCATGAGCGCGTTGTCAACGACGCATCTGGTAATTGCCTCGGGCATGGACTCGCTTGTAACGATAAAGACCAAGCTTGACTTCGCCTCTGAGCCGAAACCCTTCGGTACCGCTGTTATTTCTAAGTAATCACTCTCGGGGACTAGATCGTAGTAGACGTATGGTATACTCCACCCAACGTTTGTGCCGGGATTTTCCTTCGTTAATGGATTGATTACGTTGTGGCGTAAAGGAACTTCCGCCGTTGCCTTTTTAGTTGCTTTTATTAGAGGCTCTCGTATATCGATGGATAGCCCCGATTTTAGGCCCCACTTAACAAAGAACAGGGGTATGCCTGTGTCTTGGCAGATGTTCATGTTATATTTCTCAGCCATATCAATGTTTTCTAGAATGGCTCTTAGTTGTGCCATCCCAGTTTCGACGCTCTCTTCTTGGTATGCCTTAGACAGAGCCGCTTTCACATCTCGGGGTAATTTAGTCGCCGCTTTCTTCAGCAGTTGGTATGCAGTATTTGATATAACATCTTTAATGTCCGCCATGATTTGTCACCGCATATCAAGCGTGTTGGTATAGCATTACTTCTTTTTTTCCTTCTTAGCAATTGCCTCAGCCAACGCTAAAAGGTCCTCTGCCTGCCGGAAAACCGCTATGTCTATCATCCTCCCCTCAAGGGATGCAGCTCCTAATCCTCTTGCCTCGGCCTCTTTAAATGCGCTCACAACCTTTTTGGCATATTCAATTTCTTTTGGTAACGGTGAGAAAATCTGATTGACAGGCTCGATCTGGCTCGGATGAATCAAAAACTTTCCTTTGAAGCCTAGCTGTTTTGCTAGCTGTGAGTCTTTAATTAGTCCCTCTTTATCTGCGAGGTCGATGAAAACCGTGTCTAGTGCTTGAACTCCAGCAGCCCTGGCGGCTATGGCGACCTGTGACCGGGCGAAAAAGAGCTCCGTCCCCTCTTTGGACAATGAGGTACCCATGTCGCGGGTGAAGTCGACAGCTCCAAAACCGATGGCGATTACTCTCTTGCTGGAAACGGCTATCTCGTATACATTTACGACTCCTTTAGCTGTTTCGAGGGTGGGAATCAACACTATACTACCTGACTTCATTCCTCTTTCCTTTTCCAGCTTCTCAATGATTTTTTCTGACTCAATGACGTCTTCTTTTGACTCCACTTTAGGCAGCATGACGCCATCAAGCCCTTTTTGAATCACGAAATCGCAGTCTTGAGCCGTGAGACCGGTCATCAACCCATTTATTCGGACGTAGACCTCTGCGCCCCCTGACCCTGCCAAATCAAGGGTGTCTCTGATAAAGACTCTGGCGGTGTCCTTCTCTATCATGGGTACCGAGTCTTCTAGGTCAAGTATGACAGCATCCATCGCGAGAGTAGGCGTCTTATAGATCATTCTCATGTTGTTGCCGGGTGTGAAAAGTATTGATCTTAATAGTCTCATGGATTTCGCCTACCTCTTAAGAATACTTTTGAGGGTTGGAGCTATTTCCGCTGGCATATTCACTACCTGTACACAAGCTTCTGTCAGAGCTTTAATCTTGCTTTGAGCTGAACCTCTTCCCCGTTCTATTATGGCGCTGGCATGCGAGAATCTGACACCGGGTTGAGCGCTGGCACCAGAGATGTAAGCGACAACTGGTTTTGTAAACTTGCCAGCCTTGATGATTTCAGCCGCTTCTTCCTCAGCAACTGTACCTATTTCTCCAAAAAAGGCGACGGCCTGTGTTTCCTCATCCTTTTCAAATAGGGGTAACAGTTCAGCAGGGCTCATTCCTACAATGGGTTCGGCGCCGACATGAACAGCTGTACTCTCGCCGAGACCCGCCTGGGTGATAGCCCAACAAACCGTGGTCGTTTGTCCACCGCTGCGAGATATGACGCCTACGGGACCCGGTTTAAAAACGGTCCTAGCTAGTTCTTCTGAGCCTCCGATCCATCCAGCCACAGCCTTATCGGGGCTGATGATCCCTAGTGAACCGGGTCCTATTATCGTAACACTTTTTTGCTTTGCATAAGATATCATTTCCAATATATCGTGTAACGGAACGCGTTCTACTGGCATGACTACGGTTCTTATTCCCCCATTGATAGCTTCCATAACAGCCTCCTTGACGGCGGGTCCAGGAACGAAGGTGACGCTTGCATCTATGAGTCCGTGTTCTTTACAGGCTTCTTCTACCGTGTTATAGACTGGAACACGCCAGACTTGGGTTCCACCGCGACCCGGAGTAACTCCCGCAATGACTTTTGTGCCGTAATCTACCATGAATCTGGTGCGTGCAGTTCCTTCTCGGCCCGTGATTCCTTGTACCAACATGGTGGTCTTCTCATCAAGAAGTATCGCCATATTTTTCCACCTTAAGTCAAGCCTTCACTTTTTTTGAATTTCTCTGACTCTGGCATCGGAAGCATGATAATGATGGCGTTAAGACCTCTTAAGGAGCATTCTTGTTCGCACGCGAGGCATTCGGTGCAGAGCCGTTTCAGATCGGCCATGTTGTAGGCTAGCTCCGGTTTATGCTCTTTTAAATTAATCCTGTAGAGTGCCCCATTATACAGACTGCAAGCTTTGACGCAAGCGAAGCTGGTACAGTCAGGGCACCTACTGTCATCAATAATTATCTTGCCTGTCCTCGTTTCAAATTCCATTTTCGATCATTACTCCTTTTAGATTTTCGATACTCTTCTACAAGTTTTTTCATTTGCTCAGCTATGGGATCAACATCGTAAATGTTGTAATGGGGCCCTGAAACAGGGTCTTCCGCGTATATTTCTAGCCGTATCGGTAGGTCCTTTGTCATTTCTTTTATGATCTCGTTTGACTCTTTGACCTTGTTTCCTCCCCATACAACTATTACTGGAAAACCAGACTTGTCCTTCAATTCTTCTCTAAAAGCTCTTGCAAGCCCACGAGCAGTATGCCACATTTCTTGGCTTGAAATGTTTGGATCCATTGCGACATAACCTTCAATGCCGGGTTGCGAGAGAATTACCTTAGCACACCGATATACCTTTGAAGCAGTAGGGTTTCCACTCGTATCAGCGTAATTTGCGATCTTTAATCCGTGCCGAACTAGCGCGTCGGCTCCTAGCATCGCTCCACCTCCGCCCATCCCATGATAACCAACATAACCTTCCTCCTTGATCTCAGGAACCAGTTGCATGAAGTAACTTATCCCTCGGAAATCATTTTCTTCTATTTTCCAAGCAATTTTGTCTAATTCCGTCAGGGGCTTGCCACTTTCACGAGGTATTTCGATCTCAAACTCTGGATGACGAAACACAGAAGAGTCGTCAATGCTGATACGGCAATCCGCTGCATACGTTTTTCCATCCTTTGTTAGGACGAATGGGTTTATCTCGGCTGAGCGAGCATCGTATTTTTTGAAAGCTTGATATAACCCGCATATAGCGGTTTGTAACGGTTCCAAGAGGGCAGTTGACACTCCAAGCTTTTCCACAAGGTTGCGCGCATCTTGGGTTTGAATGCCCGCGAAGGCATCCACATTTATACGCGATATCTTTTCTGGAGATTTCACTGCTAGCTGTTCAATATCTACGCCACCTTCTGTGCTGAACATCACAACTGGACCCTTAACTTTATATGAGTCGTCCACTATCGCGCCTACGTAAAATTCCTTGTCGACATACAGTTTTTCTTCAACTAAAACCCTCTCCACTTTGAAACCTTTAATCTCAGTACCTATGAGTTCTTCTGCAACGTTTTCTGCTTCTTTAGGGTTACCTGCAAATTTTATGCCACCGGCCTTAAAGCGACCAGTCGCCCAGATTTGTGCCTTGATTGCAACAGGCTTCTCGATTTCTTCGGCTATTTTCCTTGCCTCTTTAGGTGTGGACGCCACATCGCCTTCAGGAACAGAAACTCCTATCGTTTTCAACAGCTGTTTCCCTTGATATTCATGCAACCGAACCATAAAGCATGCCTGATGGGGCTTTCTACAAGAGTCTTAATAATTCTTTCGTTAAGACCCGCGTGCATGACCCGATGACACTTCGGCCGGTTTTTCTGCAATCAGCCCGCGTATAT
>CAYURV010000039.1:5695-7531 GCA_964447115.1 uncultured Candidatus Bathyarchaeia archaeon | reverse complement strand
CCTGTATCGGCACAGCTGTCCGCCGCTTCTTCCATGGAGTCTAAGAGGTCCTTCAAAAACAGTAGGGCAGATGGGTTCATCTTGGTTCCATATTTTAGCATAAGAGATTTTATTTCTAACTGTTTTTTGTCAACTTTGTTCTCTTCATCTTCAACCTTTTCAGAC
Source organism: uncultured Candidatus Bathyarchaeia archaeon (assembly GCA_964447115.1). GTDB lineage: Archaea > Thermoproteota > Bathyarchaeia > Bathyarchaeales > DTEX01 > CAYRBK01. The sequence continues at coordinate 7,366 of CAYURV010000039.1, read as the reverse complement.
ATTGCTCTGGCCTTAGAAGGGTTGTCACCCAAGCTCCTTAGGCTTTCTCTCAACACGGCGGCAGTGCTGACTATGTTAGCCGACATCTCGTAGAAGGCTTGCCACACCTCTTTGGGAACATCCGCGTCGAGAAGGACTAGAACGTTTCTAGCCGAATCTTTAACGTAATCTGCCATCACGTCGAGCCGCTTGACAAGATGCATGACGTCCTCTCTTTCGCGCGCCGATAGGCTTCCCTTCGTCAATTCCTCGAAGACAGACCTCCGCAGATCGTCTATCTCTTCTTCCACTCGGAACAGCCGCTCTATCGTTGTCTTGGCCGTCACCTTGTCTCCAGCCGCAGCGGCTCCTACTGCCCTCTCAAGGTCGTTGACAGTATCCAATGCCACGGTCATCTGTCGATAAGCCATCTCCAAAACCTTGTTCATACGCCGTTTCTCAAACCAACGTTCCATTACCCGAAGACCCCTTTAAGACCCAACCTTTCTTTATACAATATGACTTGCCGTTTTATATAAACCATAATTTTGAACCCTCACATTATTCTACGGAGATCTCCTTCTCTAATCCTGCTTCTGGGTAAGGGTACAAGAGAACAGCATCGGGGGGCAACTCAAGGTTGACATGGCTGCCTACGTTCCACCCATAGACGTCAGAGACAAAGGGACATTTCACAGCAATTAACTCACCGTCTTCTGTTCTAACCTCGTAGCGAATTGTGCTCCCCATGAAGACCATAGATTCGATCCTACCGCTCCATGATTCCTTTCCCTTAACGGGCTTCTCCATATGTACAAATTCAGGTCTTATGGCTGCCACAACCTTCTTCTCCTCAAAATCCACTTTCCCTGAGCTATAGAAAACAGTAGCATTTTTTCTGACTTTCGTGTGGCGGTTCGTACTCTTCACTATCTCACCCAATATGAAGTTGGCCTCGCCGACGAAGTTCATAGTGAACAGCCTCTTCGGACGGAGATAAAGCTCCAAAGGGGTGCCTGTCTCAACTATCCTTCCAGTCTTCATGACAACTATCCTGTCAGCGATGGCCATGGCTTCCTCTTGATCATGCGTAACGTGAATTGCCGTTAGATTTAGGTCCTTCACCATCCTTTTCAACTCATGACGCAACATCGTTCTGACTTTCGCGTCTAAGGAGCCGAGGGGCTCGTCTAAGAGTAAAAGAAGGGAACCCGAAACAAGAGCCCTCGCAATTGCGGCTTTCTGTTGAATCCCCTCACTCAGAACATCAGGTCGATCATAAATTCTTTCACGCAGCGCCATCATGTTGAGCATTTCCTCGACTAGGCTTCTAATCCTTGAGACACCCCAACCTTTTACAGTTGGTCCGTAGGAAACGTTTTCATAGACATTCATGTGAGGAAAGAGGGCTATCTCCTGGAAAACATAGCCGACTCCTCTGTCCTGAATCGGAATATTTTTCATCAGTTTGTTGTTGATGTAGATCTCGCCTTCCGAGGGCTCAATGATGCCTGCCACGCACTTTATCAGTGTGGTCTTGCCGCACCCGCTAGGTCCAATTATACACACATACTCCTTATCCTCGATTTGGAAGTCTGCGTGCTCTAAAGCCGTGATCTCGCCGTATCTCTTTGAAACATTGACCAACCTTACTGACGGCAGTTAGACCGCCTCCAGTTCTTTGTAGAGTCC
>CAYURV010000039.1:0-5595 GCA_964447115.1 uncultured Candidatus Bathyarchaeia archaeon | reverse complement strand
CATTGACCAACCTTACTGACGGCAGTTAGACCGCCTCCAGTTCTTTGTAGAGTCCCGTTGCGGGGTAAAGGTATGTTTTTATGTTTTCAGGTTGGAGATACACGTAAACTCTGTCACCCAAGGAAATCCCTCGGGTTCTCGAGGAGATCGGAACTTTTGATTTGACCGTGTCCCCGTTCTTGAGTATGATAGTATACTCCGTGAAATTCCCCAGAAAACTTGCTGATTCAACCGTTCCCACAAAAAAGTTGACCTCTTCTTTCTCCCTAGGATTCTTCACAATTCGGGTCATCTCCTCCCTTATTGCTAGAACCACCCTTTCCCCAATCGAGTAACCTGTCTCCATAATACGCACTGCAAGCCCGTTCCGCAGCTGGACCGAAGACCCGAGCCGGTTTCTTTCGGCTATTAACCCTTCTAGAAAGTTTGCTGCCCCAACGAAGTTAGCTACGAATATACTACTAGGCTCATTGTAGACGATGGAGGGGATGCTTGCCTGCTGTATCTGGCCATGTCTGAGAACCGCGATTCTGTCCCCGACCACCATTGCTTCCTCCTGGTCATGTGTGACATGAATAGCCGTAAATCCCTTCTCTTTCACCAAACCTTTCAACTTGTACCGGAGTTCAACTCTGAGACGAGCATCCAAGGCCCCCAGAGGTTCATCCAACAATAGGAGACCGGCACCCGACGCCAACCCCCTGGCAAGTGCTAGACGTTGCTGCATGCCGCCGCTTAGCTCATTCGGGAAAGATGCTGCTCTCCACGCTAGTCTGGTCATCTCAAGCATTTGGGTCGAGATTCCGTAAGCCTCTGCCTTGCTGAGCTCCCTAGACGTCGGACCGAAAGCAACATTCTCCATCACGGTTAGGTGAGGAAAGAGGGCGTAGTCTTGGGGGACATATGCCGTGTTTCTTTCCTGGGGAGGGACATCATTGACGAGCTTGCCATCAATGTAGATTTTGCCTTCATCGGGTTTGACGATTCCCGCAATGAGCCTAAGCAGTGTGGTCTTCCCGCTTCCTGTGGGGCCTAACACGCAAAGGTATTCCCCCTCGCCTATTTCGAGATCCAGATTTTGAATAGCGGTTATCCCGTCGAACGTTTTTGTTATGTTGACGAGGCGGACCGATGGCATGTCCAGATCACCTCTCTCCTCTTACAACGATTCTTAACGCAAGAAGAACCAAGAACGAGGCTAGGATTAGGAATCCAATGCCTAGAGCACTCTCGGATGGAGACACTTTTCCCTGGACAATCCATTCCACCAGAAGAAGGGGCACCGTTTTCAGTGTTCTCGCAGCCGCCTTTGCAGCTCCTGTCTCACCGACGCAGCGAGTGAAAACGAGCACAGCGCCGGAGAAGACTGAATATTTAGTCAAAGGCAACGTGATCCTTCTGAATATTGCAAAGGGCTTTGCCCCGAGCGTGCTCGCTACTTCCTCCATCTCGGGTCTTACACTTTCTATGGACGCCGCCATGGACATGACAAAGTAAGTGTAGGTTATTGTCGTGTGCGAGAGGACGAGAACCCAGAACTCAGGCATATCGAAAGCCGCCCAGAAAAATCTTAAAGAGACGCCGAGGGCGATTGAGGGAACAATAATCGGGACGTTGACTAGTGCATCAAGGAAAGGAGTCAAGCGTCCCAGCCTTTTTCTAGCGATCAGCACCGCTGTAGGCAGTCCAAGTATGATATTTGTCAGCGTAGAAATAAGACCAATCAAATAGGAAAGGAAGATACTGGTCCAGAATTCGTCCCAAGGCTCCAAGTTTCCTAATGCCTTAGTTAATGTTCCATCCCCCAAGGCGTTCACAAGGGGCAATGCAATCCAGAGCGCGGGGATGATAACGAGGAAGAGGAACACGGCGATTGTTGCTGTGTCTCTAATCTTCACAGACGCCTGACTGCTTAACTCTCTCTCGAAGCTTGGCCATGCTCGTCTAACCGGAAACCTAAGCCTAGGAGCAAGTAATCTCATCAGGAAGAATGTGACGACTGAGGCTAGGATTAGAAGCGAAGTGACATAGACAATGACGCCTTCCCGGTCCAAATTGTTGAAGATGAATACGGGACCATTTTCGAAGGCACCAGCCACCATAACTGTAGCACCCGTCTCCGATAGAGATCTCGCGAAGGCTAGGAGGAAGGAAGCCACCAGCGCCGGTTTAAGCAATGGCAGGGTTACTGTTCTAACAGATGTGAAGGGTTGGGCGCCTAGCGTCTTAGCTGCCACTTCGTAGACTTCCTTGTAGCCCAAGAGCTCGCCAACCATGACTCTGACAATGACGGGATACGAGAAAGCGAAATGTAGCAAGAGCACAAGAAGGAAACCGGGCGGAACAAGCGATTCTACACCGAAGAGGCTGGAAATCCCTTTCCCAGTGCTCCAGAAGAGAGCCGTTGAGTATCCAAGTGCCGCTGTGGGTATCAGAAACGGAATATCTGCCAAGGTATCGACCACGTTGATCAGCTTCGATCTGCTTCGAACAATGAACCAAGCAAGCGGCAACGCTGCAACCAGGTCTAGAGAAGAGACGGCGAAGGCTGTCCCGAAAGACCAGAAAAGGGCTGAGTTAGCTCTTGCCAGGAGCTCCGGTGCTCCATAGATCTCCCCGAAAAGACCTATCTTCTGAAGTATCCCCACGATCGGGGGTAAGAGAATGAGCATGAAAAAGAAAAGGGTAGATGTGACATAAACCAAGTTTCTTGCCCAAGTCTTGGAAGAGAGAAGATCAAGGATCGCCACAAAGCTGGATATGCTTCTCTTTCGGCTTGTAAGGACTTGTTGGCGCTGCATTTCTCGTTGTAGAAGTATGGAAGTGGATATATACTTTTACCAGACAGAGAGTATTGATGAAAATGACCATGTTGTTCCTTGGTTTGCCTGTTGGGTTGAGCCGAGATGAGTGTGACCGTTAAGGGAAAAGTCTTCACAGGGCTGAGCGAAGGAGGAAGATACACGAAACTAGCGTGGGTGAGGAAACAGATTAAAGAGAAACTAGGTTTCAACCCCTACCCTGGAACATTAAACCTTACGTTGTCCTCAGAAACCCGAATAGGCAACTTGCTAAGTAAGGCCAAGGGTTGGGAGATAAAGCCAGAGGAAGGATACTTTTCAGGCCGCCTCTATAGGGCTACTGTAATGAGGAAAGTTCACGCCGCTGTTGTCAGGCCTGAGGTCATTGAATATCCTGAAAATGTCCTTGAGATAGTGGCACCTATCTGTTTACGGGAGGAACTACGCCTGAAAGACGGCGACGAGATAGAGGTGGAGATATGGCTGGAGTAAAACTGTCTTGGGAAGATGGTGGTCGTAGGTTCCAAGAAGGCACGTTTTCTTTGGTTGCGAGGTGTCCCAGAACGTCGGCACTTGGCGTCTGTGTCTCAACAGCAATTCCTGCGGTTGGAAGCGTGGTGCCTCATGTCGAACTCGGGGTTGGAGCCATAGCCACTCAAGCGTACACGAACATTCTCTACGGGGTAAACGGTCTAAAGCTGTTGAAGGAGGGACTTCCACCTAAGTCATGCTTGGAGAAATTGCTCAAAGAAGATTCTCAAAAAGAACTGAGGCAAATAGCAATTGTCGATAAACATGGCAGAAGAGCAGCGTTTACCGGGAGAGAAACGTCAGAATGGAAGGGCCACGTGATAGGCGAAGACTGCGTAGCCGCAGGCAACACCCTCACATCCGCCAGGGTCTTAAAGGCTATGGTAGAAGCCTTTGAAAGCTCCGAAGTGTGGCTGGCTGACAGACTAATGCGAGCCTTGGAGGTTGGAGAAGAGGCTGGCGGCGACAAGAGAGGAAGGATGTCATCAGCGCTTATGGTGGCAGATGAAAGGATGATTTTTGAGACCCGTCCTCTCCTAAGCCTAAGGGTTGACCTTCACACCGAGCCAGTAAAGGAGCTTAGGAGGATTTTTGAGGCCTACAAGGAGTGGGCTGGAATCACTCTGTGAGAAATAAGACTCCTCGGCTATTGGATACTCTTCCAGCTTACAAGCTTACAAGCTGGTCTTCGCTCCCCTCAGATTGATCTTCTTCCCTTCAAACCTGACGGCACAAGACCAGTATGTTGCAGAGAGTGTTATGCTAAGAGAAGACCCCCAAAATCAGATTGGTCATATAGAAGATACTAGACCGCATATACTAGTTATCAGTAGATTGAAGATGAATAGGTTATTAGACATTCTATATTAGGAATTTAATGATGATTACGCATAAAAAGGAAAATGCTTATAAAATACAGTCTCTTTCACTTAATCAATTCTTCCTTTTCCGTAAAAATGTTTATCATGGCTAAAACTAATCCCTTTAATGTCACGAATTAACGTGTCAGAGGGTTCATCCAAACAATCAATAGGAAAATACAATTTTCCTCAATCCTTTTTGCTAAATAAGAAAAATTTGGAGCCCAAATGAGCCTATTAAATTCTATATATAGTCCACCACACCTAAATAAGTCCCACTTGTACGAACCTAGAGTCCGATTCACCATCACAAACTGAATACCATGATATTCTGCAACTGCCTTTTTTTTAACAATATCTTCGTTCCAATTAGGATATGATATAAGATTCTTTACCTCAAAACCATAAAAAACACCTTCTTTGTATGCAATAATATCAAGGTCTTTCCCATCTGGATACGTTCTGCCTCTAAAATATTTTGTATTTTGATTGCGGGATAATGTTATGAAACCAAGCTTGGTAAGTGCCTTTTCAATAATTTCTTCACAATGAGAACCCATCGCAGAACTTACTTCAATAAATTCTTTGTACAAAGGTTTCAACTCTTTATCAATTTGTCCTTTGATATCGTTCAAACGTAAATTGTATCTATAAACCCACATAGGAAAGTGTTTTCCTCGCGGTGGATACTTTGCTGTCCTTAATTTCCCCTCTTTCTTGAGGTCTTTGATTGCATTCCATGTTACAGTATGCCAGTACTTTTTTTGTTCTAAAATGATTTGAATTGAGCGATGAGACAAAAACGGATAATCTTGCAACAACTCCATAATTATGGGTTTTGCATCTTCTTTGTATCGCTTAAATGGCTCTGTTGCTACTTCCTTCGACATTAAGTATCACCATAAAGACTATGTACCTCCTATTTATGAGAAGCGGGGCGAGATTTTCTTGGAAGAGGAGCAAGGCGGAAGCCTAAGCGTTATTGAAAGAACCTAACGAAAAAAGACCCTCAACGACATACTTGCCGAATCTCTTGTTTTGCTGTCTTTCTATACACACTTGCTTTCACCTTAACTCGGCCACCTCCTCCCCTCTCTACAAAGTGAACTACTATTCTGGTAACAGTAATTATTGGAAGAAGCGGGGATCTAGACGAGAAATGAGTCGTTACCGGGAACATTTTCATTACCATGCTCTTGAGACGATTGTCAGTTTTCAGTCATGCAAAAAGCAAAGGGACTTAGTGTACTACTTTTTTTCTCTTTTCATGAGTGACAGCAACCTGAGCCTATCTAAGCATTCACTGGTTAGCTATGTATACGTTCATGCGGGATTCGTCTGCCGTAGTCTGGTAGCCTGCGTTGGCTATTTCTTGCATCGACAATCTGAGCCAGTTCCCGAAG
>CAYURV010000038.1:0-7666 GCA_964447115.1 uncultured Candidatus Bathyarchaeia archaeon | reverse complement strand
TCTTCACGAACTGGTTGGCTATGTCTGAGGTTATGCTCTTCTTTACGTTCTTCTTGAAGGGTTCTGAAGCAGGCTTTAGAAGCCGATGGACCGGCCTTGCTGTCTTTATGGGCTTTCTCATATTGTTCACTCACGGTTGGACTTGGGGTGTCGTGATGGCGGTTGCGGGAGCTTATCTTCTTCTTACATTTTTGAGATGGAGACTAGACGCTACTCGTCGGTTTGAGTTGAAGAGAGAATTCGCTTTCGCCGTCATAGTGCTGGCGTTTTGTATTGCGCCGATTCTCTTAGTCTTCTTGGCTCTGCCTCTCATTCCTTCAAGCGTCGGGGCAATAGCTGCTGTTTCCTCAGGCTACACTGAGGTATTGAGCTCGATGAGCATTTCATTCTTGGGGAATGTCTGGGCTGTCGTCGTCTTCACGATTACGTATTACGTCGGAGGGTTCTTCGGAACCCCTCTACTATATCTTCTAGGTTTCCTCGGAGCGTTTAGGCTTAAGAGGGTTGGGAGTCCCTTGAGTAGAATCCTCTTCTCATGGCTCGCTTTGATCTCAGCTGGTTCGGTTCTTATGGATTCTTGGTATCAATGGCGGCTACTTTATCTTCTTCCATTCCAAGTCTTCGCTATGTTCGGCATTCAAATCTTGGTCGGTATGGCTAGATCATTGTCTCTGGATGTCCGCCATGCTCATAAAGGTGAAGGTTCTTTTCTTCTATTCGAGTTCCTGTTGGTGCTGGTTGTTTTATTGTCGTTGTTTAACTACGCTCTACGGTCCCTCAACTACTTGATTCCATCCTAGAGTCTGGATTTGAGCTTCAACCTTTTTGACCCATTATGATCATGAGGTGTCCGAAGCGACATGAGGTCAGCGGCCTACTCGAGAAGAGGGAACTCTGTTCGGGATGGTTTGTTGAGGAATTCGAGAGAATTTCGAGGATCTCGAAGGAGCTGATGAGGAAGAAGATGCCTAGCATGGCGAGGAGACTTTGGGGCAACCTCCTAGGAGCCTATTCGGCCGTGAGGATGCTGAACCATCAGTTAGAAGCGCCGAGTATGTCAGGCCGAACCTCGCACTCCAAAAAGACAGGCACGACCCGAAGCTGAAGTAACCGCTACCTCCAAGACGGCATCAACCGGCAGAGTCCATATAGTCGACCTCCAGATTAGAAAATGGTTTCGATGACGCGAGCAAGACAATTCTCTGGGGCGATCCCTCCATTCAGAGATGAAACGCTTAGCAGGCTACGGCTTTCAGCAAGAATCGGAGTTGAATACTTCAAAGGCTACGCGCCTGAAGCCTACAAGAAGGAACAGGAAGTGCATGAAGCTTGCGCCAAACTTCTGAGAGAAGCCATCAAGACCGAGCAAGAAGCATACGAAATATCGAACTGGCAACTCAAAGGATTCCGGCTTGCAGGAAATCCTGCAGGATCTGAGTGAGGTCTAGTGAATGTCCACTCTTTATATTGATACCGCGAATGCACGGTGCGGTAGATTTTTAAATTCAGGTAGCTTCGATAGTGCTGATGAAAGTCTGGATGGGATAGCATATCAAGAAGGCTCATTCAATCATGATCCTAGGCGCAGTGGGGCTCCTCTGCCTAGATCTGACTCTAGAGATGGAACTGCTTCCCTCTTTCTATAGAGGAATACCATTGCCTTTCGGAGAAACAGGCAAACCGATTGGAGCGGCATTGATCCCGGCCGCCTTCTTTAACGTCCTGCTAATCGCAGCCAATGCATTTGGCTTCGCGTACATACTTTATAAAGCCGGTTTCAACGTGGGGCTGATCCCCCAGAAGAGGAACGATTGGCTAGACGTTGTAGCCTTCTTCACCTTCTTGGTGTCTGGACTGGCCATGTGGTACTTTCCGATTTTCTTTCTGCCTCTAGCGATTACAGGTACCTATCTGATTATGGGTCAACTGTCATAGCAAAATGCGGCCAGAACGCTGTAAGAACAGTTGAACTCCAAAAGTTTTATTGACCTAAGCTATTATCATGTGACTCGTCGTTAAGGGATAATAAAGTGAGAATTCTAGCCTTAGTCAATGCTTTCGGTGATGGTGTATCGGGTGTAGATGTTGTTGCTAGAACGTATTGTAGCAGGCTTAGGAAAGATGGATTGGACATAATCGTTTCCTCTCGAACAAGGACTCAAAAGCGAGGATGGATGAAAGCAAATGGTGTTCCTGTGTATTACGTTGGCACTAGGGTCGAGCGGAGAAGCTGGTCTAATATTCCTTATCAAGCTTATGCCTATTTCAAAAAAGTTGAGGATACCGTCAGCGAGGTAAAGTCCTTGAAGCTAGAACCTAATCTAATTTGGCTTCATTATGGAACAGTAGACTGCCTGAATGTTGGATTTAAGGCGTTTCCAGAGGTTCCTAAAATAGTCCATGTTCATGGGGTCTGGACAAGAGACTTCGTTGAGCAATTTGTAAAACAATTTAGGTTACTCGGTAACCTTTCGGTTAAGCCTCTCGAGTACCTTGAGAAAGTCTATCTCAAGCGAGCGGACAAAATCATAGTCTATTCAGAATGGATGAAAATGCTAGTCGAGAATAAAGTGGGGAAAGGGAAGCTCATGTACACGGTCTATAACCCTGTTGACCGTGAGCTTTTTGACCCGACCGTATACTCGATGTCGAGAGAAGACTTTGGCTTAAGGGATGAAGATATGGTTGTAGGTTATGTCGGTAAGTTTACTCCACTGAAAGGAACTGAATACATTCTTAAAGCAGCCAACATCCTAAAGTCGCATAAATTCGTCCTAGTTGGAAGGGAAGTAGCTATGCCAACTGGACACTATCAGACGGGTGCGCCTAGCAACGTTATCTTTCACCCGCCGATTTCACATGAGCTTGTACCGAGCTTTATGAAGATGATAGATGTTTACATTCAGCCAACTCTTCGTGACGGCGTCGAGATCCCGATAGCTGAAGCATTGGCAATGAATAAACCTGTCGTGACTTCAGATCATCCAGAAAGGAGGCTTCTCTACGAGGATTCAGTATACTACTGTCGCCCTAGAAACGCTGAGGATTTAGCAGAAAAGATTATCGAAGCGGACAAGAAGGGAATATTATCAGGTTCCGATCAAATAGTTGCGAAATTTGATGTGGAGAAAAACATCAGAGAGTTGAAGGCTATTCTCAGATGATAGCGATTTCAATTGTCGGTACACGTCCTGAAATTATCAAAATGGCCCCTTTAGTTCCTAAGATTGATGACATATGCGAGCACATGCTCGTTCACACGGGGCAGCATTACGATTACTATATGAGTGAAGTCTTCTTCAAAGAACTAGGCCTACGTAGGTGCGACTTCGACTTGAACGTCGGGTCCTACTCGCCACCCAAACAAATAGGCTTAATCTTAATCAGACTAGAGGAAATCATTCAAAGAGTCAAGCCTCGATTCATCATAGTTCTCGGCGACACAAACTCGTCACTCGCCGGAGCGCTTGCAGCATCGAAGCGTAAAGTCCCAATAATTCATATAGAATCTGGATTACGAAGCTTCGACAAAACGATGCCTGAAGAGATAAATCGCGTAGTGATTGATCATGTCTCACATAGGCTATTCGCTCCATCAAAGCTAACCGTGGAGAACTTGAGTCAAGAAGGCATATGTAAGAATGTGTTCATGGTGGGCAATACTATAGTTGACATCTGTTTGAAGTGGCTACCAACGGCATCGGAGTTGAAGGTATGTGAAAGATTCGGGTTAGAAGCCAATGAGTACGTCGTCATCACACTGCATAGAGAAGCAAATACGGAGGAAAAGAAACTTACAAACATAATTCGTGCCTTGACTCGTATGCCTAGGTTCAAATTCGTCTTCCCAATCCACCCACGAACTCGTGAAAAACTCCGTAGGATGAACCTTTGGAAAAGAACTACGAAAATGAAGAATGTCCATGTTACGACGCCGCTTAGTTATTTGAATTTTCTATGTTTGCTACAAAATTCAAGATTTGTTATGACCGATTCAGGCGGTATTCAGGAGGAGGCAATTACCGTGAAGGTCCCATGTCTAACCTTACGTGAAAACACTGAGCGTTGGGAGACAATTCGCTTGGGTGCGAATAGGCTAGTCGGAACAGACTCGAAAAACATAGTCAATGAAACTAAGATTGCGTGGCATGACAGAGAATGGAGGAAACGCGTTCAGCGTTCGAAAAATCCTTATGGAGATGGGAAATCGACTGAAAGAATAATTGAGCTATTAAAAGAGTTGACCTAAGTGTCGACCACTATTGGAATAACATTTCTTTACCGCAGACCTCAAGACATCAAGTTAATTGACAATCTAATCACCCAAGTTGCACAATTTCACCAGAAAATCAACGTAATCGTAATCTCAGCCGATGAGATATCTAGGCGAATAGTAGGAGATTTGATTCCGAACTCCACCAACTTTTTGATTCTGAAGTCATTTCCACTCGGTCGACAAAGAAAGGTTGCGGTTGAGATGTGCACGACCGAGTTCATTACGTTCTTCGATCACGATATGGCCTTCAGCCAGGATTATTTTGAGAAGGTCCTCCCTTTTTTTGATGCCCACGAGGTTGCAGCGGTTGGTGTGAGAAAAATGCCGTTAAACTATTCTCGATGGTCAAAGCTTGAGTGGATTGTAAATGATCATTACTCCTTTAGGACTGGTTTTTTCGGGTGCGGTGGGACTACTTACAGAGTTGGCGCTGTTAGAGACGTGGGAAACTTCGATGAGAATCTGGGCGCGGGAGAAGATAGCGATCTACAAAGAAGGCTACGTAAGAAACGGTACAAGTCCGTCTACTTGACTGATGTAGTTGTCGGGCATAATTACGTTGACTCATGGAAGGAATTCTTCTATAAACAGTTTCAAGGTGGGAAACGAAGTTTCAAGGTGCGAAACAGCTATCAAGACTTGTTAAGAGCCCTATTGTCCCCAATCCGAGGCTTACAACTCGCAATTAAGTATGATGAGCCCCTGCTAGTTCCATATTACACTCTCAGAACTTGTCTCATATGTTTAGGCTCGATAATTGGTGAAAGATGAAGTTGGAATCGGCCATTTCGATTTATGCGCAACCAATAGTCACGAAATGAGAAGGGGCTTCACCAAGTCGACCAAGCGCTCAAACTTCTTGCCGGCGAAAGCTTTGGCTAGATGAATATCATGCGCACGCACGGCTCTCAAAAACCTCAACGTGACCAAGTAAACGACGCCTCCGACAAGAACGTAGACAAGAAGAAGATACTTACTATACAACATGAGCTGGAAACCTATAACGGCAACAGCCATGACTAAACTCGCAACCAAGCTCTTCCATAAGGCCTCGTAGTCAAAACTAACGGTAAACAGTTTTATCCGCGTCAAGACCCCCAAAATCAATACTAACCCTAAGACCATCGCAACTCCTCGTAGAACAGCCGCTCCAACGATTCCGACCGAAGGCAGAAGAAGGAAACCTAGAAAAACGCTGATCGAAAGGACGATCAAAGTCAACAAAGCAGAAATCTTTGTCCTCTCAGTAATCGAGAATATGTCGCTCAGAGCAACCCCGACGAAAGTGAATGCGCCGAACAGGCTCAATAAAGCCAATGGAATGGCACCAATCTCGTAGGCTCTACCGGCGAACAAGGAGATAGCTGGACGAGCTGTGGCAGCTAACCCTATAGCTAAAGGAACGACGACGTAACACACATACCGTGAAGCGGTCCGGACCCCTTTCTCCAAACCGCGCATCCCATCTCTCCCTTGTAGCTCAGAGTATTTGGGAAACAAAGCCGTCGAGATTGCGTTGGGAATGGAAGCCATCACCCCGAAACCGGTGACAGCAACATTGTAGACTCCGACATCTGCAAGAGGAACGTAAGCGAGGAGCAGAGTCCGGTCGAACCAATTGTAGCCGAAACCCACCCAAGACGAAAGGTAGATCGGCCAAGAGAAACCCAGTATACGCTTCAAACTGAAGCCGAAACTCGGCATCCCGAAGCTCCTTAGTATGTAACCGGAGAACAACAGGAAGCCGCACAGGTCACCGATCAACCAGCCCAGCACAACCCCCCATAGACCGAGATTAACGAGCAAGAAAGCTATGGAAAGAACCTTGCTGATGATATATGCTACAATATTGAATTCGGCCAGCTCTTTTAGCTTTTGCAGCCCTATCATAATACCATTCAAGCTTGGAAGAACGCCCGCAAAGATCAAGTCTAAAGCCAAAATCTTGAAAACCTCCACATACCCGGTGGTCCTAGTCAAAAGGTAGCAGATCTGAGTTGAAAACAAGAAGACTATAGATCCGAAGAGGATTGATGAGACACCGGTGAAACGGAAGACCTGAAATGCAACACCAGCCGTACCCTTCTTGTCGTTCTGCCCCCTCAATTCGGCGATGAACTTGACTGCAGCGCTTGGAAAAGCGAAGCTGGCACCTATTTGCGCGAGAGCGAAGACTAAGCTCAATGTAACATAGACGCCCATCTCAGTCTTCGTCATCAGGCGAGCGATGATGCCGAAACCGACAGCTCCAACTGTCGAGGTGACCAGATTCTGAATGAAGAGGAAGGAAGCACCACGTGCAACATGAACTGCGGGTCCTACGTCTGTCAATCCGTTTCACTGAATTCAATGCTTAGATTTTCCGTCATAGCATACATATTAGCGTATTAACGTGCACATAACGGTAATAAAACTACTATGTGAAGAGTCTCCTAAGGGGCTTCATAACGAATAATAGACTTCTTGGAAGAGTCTTCTCAGCGATCAATACATCAGTTGAATTGACAAGGCGTAAGGCTTTGATGACTAGGACATAAACGCCGGCTCCAACCGCAAGATAGACAGGTATCAACAGAACCGAAGCTTTCCAAACCTGAATCGCGAAAACAGGGAAAGTCATGATGATTGATGCGAGGATCGCCTTCCAAGCAGCCTCCACATCAAATCTCGTTTTAAGGACATGCTTGGCCTCGAATAGACCGTAGACGAAGGATGATGTGAAGAGGAGAGCACGCCCCAAGGCAGCGCCAATGATACTGAAGCCAGGGATCAAGAGCATACTCGCCAAGACGTCGATCACAACCGCAGTCAATGTAATCCTGAAAACCCTAACGGTTTCGCCGACCGTTGCCAAGGCGGCACTCAATGGAGTGAAGAAGCCGAAGGCCAGTGACCCGACTGCGACTATAGCTAAAGGTAGAACAGCTTCTTGATAGACTTCTCCAGCCATAAGCCAGATAGCTGGGGTGGCGACAGAAGCCAGACCTATTGCGGCAGGCGAATAGACCAAAGCCATATACCTCGAAGACTTCTGATGAGCATTCTCAACAGCCTTAAGGCCTTCGCTTCCGTAGGATCGGGACATGGCAGGGAGCAGTGTGGAGTTTATTGACTGCAAGACACCTCCCGTTAATAGGGTCGAAGCCATTATCGTCACGTTGTAGGCGCCGACCTCAGATAAGGTCGCGTACAACATCGCTAGGAACATGTCCACCCAGCCTGAAGCGAAGATTACTAGACTAGCCCCCAACATGGGTAGCGAGAATCTTAGGACTGGCCTGTATCGATATCCGTGAACGCTGAAAGATAGGTGCTTCCTCAACAAGAAGAAAGAGAGAAGTGAAGCCCCAACCCCCAATGCGATCCAGCCAGCGACAACAGCATACAGCC
>CAYURV010000037.1:5394-8056 GCA_964447115.1 uncultured Candidatus Bathyarchaeia archaeon | reverse complement strand
AAGAGCTTGAAGGCTGGCGGAGATCTCATTTTTCAGCTGAGATTAACCCAGAGCTGGACGGAAAAGAAGTAATTGTTGCAGGCTGGGTAAGCGAAATTAGAGACTTAGGTGGTATAAGGTTCATAGTCCTACGAGATAAGGAAGGAAAAATCCAGATCACCGTGTCGCAAGAAACGACCGACAAACAGACATTAGAGATCTCAAGTTCTTTACATAGACAGGACTGCATAGGCGTTAAGGGCATTGTCAAGAAAATGGAAAAAGCCCCGGGAGGAGCAGAAATAATCCCAAAGAACATTAAAGTCTTCGTCTTTGCCAAGCAGCCTCTACCCTTAGACATAACGGGAAGGACCCCAGCGGAAGTTGATGTAAGGCTGGATCACCGTGTTTTGGACCTCTGCGGAGACAAGGGTCAAGCCATATTCAAGATACGTCACGTCACACTGGAAGCAACTCGGAATTTTCTCTCAAAGAGAGGGTTCTTGGAGATCAACACGCCGAAGATAATTGCTTCTGCCACAGAAGGCGGAGCAGCATTATTTCCGATAGTCTACTTTGAACGCGAAGCCTTTCTGGCCCAGAGCCCGCAACTGTACAAAGAAGAGCTCGTCATCGATTTCGAGAAGGTTTTCGAAATTGGCCCCGCTTACAGAGCTGAGAAGTCGCATACGAGAAGGCACATCACAGAGTTCACATCGGTCGATATCGAAGAAGCTTTCACAACAGCAGAGGATGTCATGATAGTTGCCGAAGAGCTGATGCAACAAGTATGTAGAGTCGTTGGTGAAAGTTGCCAGGACGCGTTGGGAATTTTGGGACATAAGGTCGTTATGCCGAAGGTACCCTTCAGACGTTTCACATACGACGAGATCGTAGATGAACTGCAGAAGGAAGACGAGAAGATCAGCTGGGGTGAAGACATTCCGACAGTCGCCTATAGAACACTTGGAAGACTGCATCCCTACTTCTACTTCATAACTGACTGGCCAAGTAGGCTAAAGCCCTTCTACATAAAACCTAGAGATGACAAGCCAGAACTGAGCGAAGGGTTTGACTTGATGTGGCGTTGGATTGAGATAGCCTCAGGCGGCACACGTGTCCACGACAAAGAAGTCCTAGTCAGAAGGCTTAAAGAGCAAGGCTTACACCCAGAGTCATTCAAGTATCATCTTCAGGCCTTCGATTATGGGATGCCTCCTCACGCAGGATGGGCAATCGGCCTTGAACGGCTGGTAATGATGCTCACGGGCATAAGAAACATCAGGGAGGTTATTCTCTTCCCCAGGGACCGTTTCAGACTCACACCCTAGACCTTATCCTGCTTATACACCTTCAAGGTACAAACTAAAGAATTTCAGAAGCCAGCTTTGATCAGATCTTTTGGTTTCATGAACTCCCTTAGGAGAACAGTTGCGTATGAACCTTTATGAAGGGTGAAGCTAAAGTTCACGCAAAGCCCGTTTCCCTCAGCTTGTTTGTCTTTTATTATGATGTTCAGGTCGAGAACCTCAGCTAATGTCGTTCTTAACCCGCCTGCCGCACTTGCTTCAAGCATTCTATCTATGCGAAAATCGTTTGGGCAAGCTCCTTCTTCTTCAAGAACTTCCTTTTCAAGCTCACCCTGCAATCCATCTGAGACTAGCTGCTTTGGCCCTACTAAGGGTATAGCAACAGCCATTCTTCCTTCTACAATCATGCGGTTGATCGCTGATATGGCGGTTCCTTCAGTTTTTCTGAAGTTTGTTGTGGGAAGTCCTCTAGAGTCCAAGTCCACGACATAATCTCCGATCTGTGCCTCGTTGACTGGAATCTCTCGCCTCATTCTCTCGCTAAGGAACTTGTTGAATAGAAAGGACTGGTAGGCTTGTACGAGAAACAAACGTAGATTTTGGGGGATTCTTCGGAAAGCCCCAAGAAAGTCCCTCGGATACTTGGCGAGATGCCCAAGCATAAGCCTCTCGTACATTAGGTTTCTCGGGAAACACTTGAGGGCCGAACGGAAGTCTCTAGTCTCACGTAGCCCTTTACGTGCCTCTCTTGCCTTTGGATTTTCATGGTAGCTTGGTTCTGACAGAAAGATGAATGCTGCCTCCTCAAAATTTTCTTTCACTAGACAACGACCCACTCGGTGGCTTAACGGCCTGACAGTGCCGAAACGTTGGTGCCCAAAAAAGTTCGGGATCCCTCCGAACCCCGTGAGCTCACTTCTTGTTTCTTGGATCCTTTTCTGAACTGTCCCGAACCTGTACTTCATTGATTTGACTGCTATTCTAAACTGGTTTCCGAAGAGAAGCCTCGAAGATATCTTTTCTGGCGAGAAACGTATGGGGTTGACGGTTAAGCCTTTCAATCTAACCTCAAACAGTCTTTCTAGAGGCACTGTTCCTATACTTATGTATTGAGCTGTCAAGGCTTTGGCATCTTTCATCCCCGCTATGTTGATTCTTTCAGGATCCACGCCTATTTTGTCAGCAATCTTTCTGACAGCGGCAAGGGTGTCCCAACCTTTTTTGACTAATAAGCATATGACATAACGCCCGTGTCCGGAAGGCGGAAGAGTCTTGTCAAATGGTTCAATAGAAGCCTTTGACCCGTCGATCAAGACCTCCTCAACGATAAAATCTTCTGGTACTCTACGGATCTCTCCATTGATACCTCTAGT
>CAYURV010000037.1:0-5294 GCA_964447115.1 uncultured Candidatus Bathyarchaeia archaeon | reverse complement strand
CCTCAACGATAAAATCTTCTGGTACTCTACGGATCTCTCCATTGATACCTCTAGTGTTGGAAGCGTAAACCTCCATTCCCAAGTCGGCCTCAAGTTCAGGAACATTCATAACCATCAGGTTCCTGCAGGATTCTGGGGCAGCTCTCAGTAGAGAGGAAGACTACTTGTAATTTTGTCCACAAGGTTTGAGGGCGCAGGGCCTAGTCCAAGAGCTGTCACCGTTCCAGGTGGGAGCTCGGTTAGTCCCATGTCCGAGATCAGAGCGGTTAAAATCTTTAATTCCATGGCTGCTTTCTCGATCCTTGACAGCTCTTCTTCGGAGGATACCTTGATGACAATCTTTCGTTGTCCCTCTTCAATCCAGCCACGCCACCAAGAGGGATGTATCTTTCTGGTTTTCTCAGCGGCTGACACTGCTGCATGGCATGCTTGAGCCGACGCCTTGCCACAGCTCATCTTTAAGTCGAATCTTATGATGATGACCTGTTTGTACTTAACCTCAGACATTTTCGTTTACGTCTCAAATTCATCACTTCGCATCTAAAATACGTTTGCTTATATCGTAGACAGCAAAGCATTTGTTTCCCTTCAGGTTTCATTGAGAAAGTGAAGCTAAGAGGAAGCCGTTGCACTATGAGGTGGAGTTCAAATCAGAGTCCAATCTGTCTAATCAGGCTCTACCAAGATAGAGACTTTGTTGAATACGCTGAGACCCTTTTGAGGACGTGGCCATGTCAAGACCTTCAGGAAGCTCGGGAAAACGTTGCCATAGCAGTTAAACACGCAAAAATGAATGGGAACGAAGAAATTTGGGTGGCTGAGGTTGAGGGAAGAGCTGTCGGTTTTGTTTTACTGGGGTTTACGAAGGTTTGGGGACATAAGGGTGAGGCTTTCGAAGACGAGGCTGTAGGCATTGATTGGTTTGATGTACACCCAGACTTTCAAGGTAAAGGCATTGCCGAAGGGCTATTGCTGAAAGCGGAGGAAAGAGGGAGACAGAAGAGGCTTAGCCACATATTCATGCATACCTCAGTTAGAAATCTCGCCATGGTGAACTTCGCCTCTAAGAACGGGTTCAAATTTGCCAAATATCTTGTGGAGTTCTGGGGAAAGGGAACAGGAGACGCTTTTCTCTTGATAAAAGACCTTTAGAAGGCTTGTTTGTTAAACGCGTCAAGGTTAGGCATCTTCCAACAGCATTGGTCTTGTATATACCGACATATACCGACGTATTAGAAAGCAATATTTGGACTTCCAACATTCTGTGGTTCTAACGCCAGAAAAGGAGATATCGTACCATTAGTGGCTTGCTGCTCTGCCCACCTATGCCATGTGGATAACACGAATCATGTAGTATCACCCGATATCACTTGTTGGGGCATATATGGCTAAAAGTTGCGGAGGGGCACTGAAACTGAACTATGAGGCCGTTTGGAAACTCATGGCTGATCTAGTTGCTGAGTTACGAAAGGTCGGAGAATCCGTACCCGCTGAGGTGATGAGAGACCTACGTTCAGCCAAGATTATGATAGAGATTCTTAAGGTGGACCGATCTCGCCTCGAAAATGTTCAGAGAATCGAGGAATACTTGAGCAATGTTGAATCTTACCTTTTGTCTGCAGCTAGAAGAAAATTCGGGGAGAGATACGCCGAAGACTGGATGGAGAAGGTCGTTGAAGCCCAGAAAAGTGTCCAGTTATTCGAAAAAGAGCCCTCTCTCAAGTTCCCTGTAGGTGTTCAACGAGATAGACGTTGGGTTAGAGTGAAACCTTCAACGGAAATCCCGACAAGCAGAATCAAGCAGCTCTCGAAAAAGATAGGGTTAGAGGTTAGAACTCAGGAAAACGGCCTCGTACTTGTTTACGGAGAAGAGAGCAAGGTGAAGAGGTTCATAGATGAGCTGGCACAGCTCTTCCGTAAGGGCGGAGGCTTACCTTCGATAATGGCGAGGAATCCCTGAACTGCGGGGGGAATGCTATATGCTTGTGTGGACTGGAGGAGCGGTGAGATGCCTTACATAAAGAAGATCGAGGTGAACGGTTTCAAGACATTTGGGAAGAAGACAACATTGCTCCTCGAAAAGGGATTCGTCGCTATAACTGGCCCGAATGGCAGCGGCAAAACGAATATCATAGACGCTGTCTTATTTGGTCTCGGGGAGCTTAGCGCAAGAAGGCTTAGGGCCTCAAACTTTGCCAGTTTAATTTTTCACGGAAGCTCTAACCCGAACATGGGAATGAAGAACAAGGCAAAGGTGACGATACAATTTGACAATTCAGACGGCCGTCTACCTACTGACACTTCCAATGTTACCGTAACCCGCGAAATAGACCAGAATGGCCAAAGCATCTACAGAGTAAACGGCAGAAAAGTCTCGAGGGCACATATCATAGAAATACTTTCGATGGCAGGCATAAGTCCCTATGGGCACAATGTAGTTCTTCAGGGAGCACTTACGCGTCTGGCCGAAATCTCACCCCAAGAGCGAAGGAAGATAATTGAAGATATGATCGGCATTGCACAGTATGATGCTGAGAAGGCTGAGGCTGAGGAGAAACTGAAATCCGCCGACATATCGATCAAGACAGCTCTAGGACAGGTGGGCGAAGTCCAAAGAAGGATAGAGTCGTTGGAAAGAGAACGGAACGATCTTCTTCGTCATAACTTCATTCAAGAAGAGGTCAGAAGCGTAGAAGCCGTCAAGCTCTCTTTCGAAATCAGCGAAGCCAGAGGTAAGATCAGTGAGCTATCTTCGCAGAACAGAAAACTTGAAGAAAGATTTGAGAAGATAAGGAACCGACGAGAGCAACTCAAATCGAGTCGTCGTAAAATCGAGACCGAATGGAGAAAGCTAGGTTTCGAAGGCGTTGAAGAAAGCCAAAGACGAGTTCTTGAGATCCAAATTGAGATTGGCGAATTACGATCAAGATTAAGTGAGCTTTCGACAAAAACAAACGCCGCGAAAACCAGTCTAAGTAGCCTCACTAGGGTAGAAGAGAATACTTCTCAACAGATTGAATTCCTCAGAAAGGAGATTGACAAGTCACGCAATAGAATGAAAGAATTAGCTACAGAACGGGAAAATCTACTAAGGGAAATTGCAGAAAGGCAATCAACATATGATGCCATATGTAATGAGGCCGCTGAGGCAAGATCTAGTTTAGAGGAAGAAAACGAGAAGATACGGACGAATGAGGGGCAACTAGATCAGCTATACCAAGAGTCTATCTCGCTTCGAAGCGAACATGTGAAAAGCCAATCCAGGATCAGCGTGTATTCAGAGCGGCTAAAGGATCTTGAGGAGAAAAGAGATGGTTTAGTCTCGTCACTCAAGAGGCTTGAAGATTCGTGGAAAGAGCTTCAAGGTATACAGTTAGAACAGACTGAGCAAGCAAATGTTCTGCAGAAGGCTCTAGAGAGGCGGGTGAGCAGAAAAAATACTCTGGAGAGTGAGACTAAAGAAGCTGGAAAGATAGCTGAGATAGCTAGAGAAGCATTCGTCGAGTTTGAAGCTCGGAAGGGGCTTGTGGAGAAGTTTAGGACTGAAGAGACTGCACTGAAACACATTCAAGAGTTGGGGGTCCTCGGCGTCATAGACGGCATACATGGTCGACTCCGGGATCTCGTCAAGATAGGGAGAGAACACGAGCGTGCTATTGAAGCTGCAGCGGCTGGATGGCTCGATTCGCTCATCGTAGAAAACTTGGATGCAGCTTTTACCTGCGTCGAGACTTTGAGGCAATTGAAACTTGGCAGAATCAAGGTAATTCCGCTTCAAGGTCTGTCTCCAAGTCATCGAGTTGGGCTTCCAAAGATTGACGGAGTGAGCGGGAAGGTCTCAGCCTTGGTGAGACATGAAGACAAATATGGATCAGTAGTCTCTTTCATCTTTGGCGACACTTTTCTGGCGGAAGATGCGAAAGCAGCGCTGGAGGCTTCGCACGCCGGGTTCAGATCAGTCACTTTGAACGGCGACCTATTTGAAGCTGGCGGAGCGGTCGAGAGCGGATATTACAGAGCTCCAGTGGATTTCTCTTCCTTTGTACCAAGTGAGTCCGCAATAAAGACTTTGGACAGAGCAGTAGAAGCGTTGAAAGACATTCTGAGTAAGAGAGAGGTTGACATTGGAGAGCTGGATAAAGAGATTGCTGAAACGCAGACGGAGATTGCAAGGTTAGCGGAAGCTTCAGGAAAGCTTGAGGGTGAGATCGGACGAGTGCAGCAAAGCATCCAACAAACGAAGCAGAATATTGGCCGCGCAGAGACGAATCTAACGAACCTTCAGAACCTTCTGAAAGAGGAGAAGGCGCAGATTGAGCTTTATGAGAAGAAACGGGATGAATTGACTCATCGGCAAGCAATTAAACAGGAAGAACTGGCCGATCTTAGGAAAAAAGTAGATCCTTCAGAGGTTCAAAAGAGGGAAAGGATGCGTGAGACCTTGGGAAACGAGATCATCCTATTGAGACAGAAGCTCGGCGACATTGAGGCGGAGCTATCGACGCTTCAGTTAAAAACAGACAGCGTTTTGAAGGGTAGTCTAGAGAACCTGTCAATCCTGCTAGAGAAAACAACGAGACAGATTTCTGTTTTGGAGAGGGAGATCGATGAATCCGCTAAGCAGAAGGAAGAGGCTCAAAAGAGAATAGCGGAACTGGAAAAGGCTAAGGAAGATCTCTCTCACACGCTCTTGAACGCCAAGGGCGAAGCACAAAAATTCACATCGCAGATTGATGACATAGACAGCCAGCTCGGAGTTCTCGAAAGAGAGTATGAACAGACTGACAAGCTGCTTGACGAGCTGAGGCTTAACATTCAAACCTTCGACCTTCAAGTTAACAGGCGTATGGAGCAGTTGAAATCTCTGGGCTATGAAGAGCCTTTGGAAGTATCGTCTAGACAGATTGAGGAGGCTGAGATGCTGCTTAGGCTGATGCGGTTTGAGCTTGAACGCATTGGCGCCGTTAACCAGCTAGCCCAACTGCAATATGAAGAACAAGTCTCTAGGTACAAGGAGCTTTCTATCCGTATGAACGAGCTGGAGAAAGAGAAAACAGCCATCGTGAACTTCATCGGGGAGATTGAACGGAAAAAGTACAACGCCTTCATGGAAGCATTCAACCAGATAAACGAGCGAATTGACAGGTATTTCTCCAAACTCACAGACGGTGGGAACGCTGCCCTGAAGCTTGAGAATCCTGAAAGTCCCTTCTCCGGGGGAGTCGACATGGTTGTTCAATTCGCAGGCAAACCGCCAATAATTGTAAGCGGAGCAAGCAGTGGGGAAAGATCTG
>CAYURV010000036.1:0-8111 GCA_964447115.1 uncultured Candidatus Bathyarchaeia archaeon | reverse complement strand
TCCCAGCGGGCCCGCCACTCTAGAAGCGCATTTGTACTACTCTAACCAGTAAAATCCCCTTTTTTTGTATGTCAGGCTAGCGTGCATGCTTTTAGGTAAAGCCGCGCCGCCACCATTGAACACCAAGTTGCGGGAACGCTACACCGAAGATCTAACCAAGACTCTTGAGATCCTTCAGAAAGGTTTGGTATTGAGGCACCAGTTTTCCGAGGTCATTCCAAAAATCTCCGAGGTGGCTCATCTTCGGCTTAGATGGAGATAATTGCATTGCCTTTTCGAGAATTAGGTTCGTTAAGGCTTATTAACGGCAACGATGCCTGTGGAAGATCGATCGAAGAACCTAGAACGTTACGGAGCCAGACACACTACTTATTTTAACACACCGTTTTTACGTACTAAGACTTAACGCATACATGCAACACTCTTGAAAGAAATTTAGAGACCAGCGAAACAGACTTGCAAGGAAAACTTGGATGGCAGAAAACTGTTCAAAAGTCGAAAATGATGCTGAGACTTCCAATTTATAATGGAACCCTACTCTGCTATATTTATAAGTTAGAGTTTACACTTGATTTAAAACAATCTTGACATACGCAGAATCAAAAAAGTTAAGGAGAAGGAGAAGCGGTGACAGTTGGACCTCACATTGCTTGCGTTGACAGTCGGAGCCTTTGCAATGCTTGTCGTCGCTTACTTAGCTTGGTCCATCCTGAGAGAGCCTGTCGGACCGCGGCAGATGGAGAAAATCGCAGGCTACATTGAAGAGGGCGCAAAAACCTTCATAAAACGACAGTACAGAACCATCACAATTTTTGTTGCGTTAACGCTTATTCCATTAGCCATATTCTTTAAAGACGTGAGAGTGGTCATCGCCTTCGTATTTGGCACCTCTCTTTCGTTGTTGGCCGCCTACATAGGCTTGCGAGTTGCCGTGAAAGCCAATGTGAGAACCGCCAACGCCGCGAGAACGTCTTCAACAAAGGCATTCACGCTTGCATTTAGAGGCGGAGCTGTAATGGGCCTCTCAGTTGTGGGGCTCAGCATCATCGGCGTAAGCCTACTCTTCTGGTTCTATCAAGACCCAAACTTAATTGTGAGCTTCGGCTTCGGTGCCAGCTTGGCGGCTCTGTTCGCCCAACTGGGCGGAGGCATATTCACAAAGGCGGCAGACATAGGCGCAGACCTGGTGGGCAAGATAGAACAACGCATTCCTGAAGATGACCCGCGCAATCCAGCAGTGATTGCGGACCAGGTTGGAGACAACGTGGGCGACTGCGCAGGAAGAGGCTCCGACCTGTTTGAATCCATAAGCGACGACTACATCACTGCCATGATTTTGGGCGCTCTACTGCTCAGCCCATTAGGAATAAACGCTTTAATGTTCCCATTAATGCTTGGTGCTTCAGGGATTTTAGCCACAATAGTTGGAGTTTTCGTTGTCAGAGGATGGAGGAAGATAAGACCCGTCATGTCTTTCAACATCGGCCTCTTCACCACCGCCATCTTTTGCGTGCTGGGCTCATTTTTGTCTTCTATGGTATTACTAAACGACTTGACTGTGTTCTACGCTGTCGTAAGCGGCTTAGTGGCGAGTCTCGCGGTTGGCTTAGCCGTACAATATTACATCGGGATCAATGGCAGAACGGTCAGAAAAATAGCGGAATCCTCTGAGCGCGGAGCAGCCATTAACATTATAACGGGTTTGTCTTACGCGTTTCAGAGCCCATTCATGCCATTCTTATCCGTTTTGGCCGCCATCTTCTTTTCTTATTTCATAACTAATGGTTCGCTCTATGGGATAGTTGCAGCCAATCTTGGAACAGACTTAGCCATAGGCATTATCATGTCGAGTGACACATTTGGGCCTATAAGTGACAACGCTGCGGGTATAGCACAGATGTCGGGGACAAACACAGAGAACGGAGCAGCATTGGACGAGCTTGACGCCATGGGCAACACTACAAAGGCTTATACAAAGGCTTTCGCCACTGCGTCCGGCACCGTTTCAACGGTCGTGATTTTCGCCACTTACGGTGAGATTGTAAAGCTCAGCACAGTCAGCCTCGGTCTTTTGAACCCCGTTATTATTGTGGGGCTCTTGTTAGGTGCTGCTCTTCCCTTCTTGTTTTCTTCGTTGGCTATTGGAGCCACCGGAAAAACTGCCTATCAAATGGTGGACGAGGTGAGGCGACAGTTCCGAGAGAATCCGGGCATTATTGAAGGCAAGGTCAAACCCGACTACGCACGCTGCGTGGACCTGGGCACAAAGAATGCGCTTAAACAGATGATTGCGCCGGGACTGCTGGCTGTTGCTTCTCCCATCGCCGTGGGGCTCTTACTGGGAAAATACGCTTTAGGCGCCATGCTACTAGGAGGATTAAGCACATCTGCTATTTTGTCGCCTTTCTTCACCTTCGGAGGCGGCATATGGGACAACGCCAAAAAATATATTGAAAGAAAATTCTGGATGAAGGGAACCCAAACCCACATTGCAGCTGTAACCGGCGACACCGTTGGCGACCCTCTAAAAGATGTCGCAGGTCCTTCGCTCAATATCTTCATGAAGTTAACAAACATGACTGCCCTATTGATCGTTCCGATATTGCTCCTGTTTTAAAAGAGTGGTTCTGTTAAAATAAAGAATGTTATTTTTTGAGTAATGCTTCGAGCAATTCAGTTAGTTTGGGCGCGGTTCTGACCAAGTCGTATCTTGTTACAATGCTAACAAGTTCGTCTAAACCACTATAATCTTCAAATAAACTATGCATTACACTGTCTTTTATCTCGAATCCTAGAGGTAGACATGAGGGATAATCATGAGAGATGCCTTCCCCAACAAAGAATACTGCCTCCTCAGTTCTTGCGCCCAGGAAATCTTTGGAGAATCATCCCCTATAGCTTTCATAGGCTCGGCTACACACATAGCATAGCTATTTTTCCCTGAAAGATGAGTGAGGAAAATGTTCCTCGATGTCCTGAATGCCTTAGCAGCCATGTTGACCTTTGGCTAAAGCTCAGCGAAACATTCATCAAATGCGGAGTCCCAAAATGCAGCATCTGGAAGTCGAGCCTGATTGAGACTGAGCGTCAGCTTGTTGCCCATCTGCCTGGAAGACAACACACCATTGACACCTTGTCCAAATAGTGCGGCGAAAATCGATGGCGAGGTCCAATAGGAAGAACCCGCCTGCATTTGGCCAAGATAATTATTTAAGCAATCCTATCCTTTCTCAATGTATGGGAAACCCTAGCCAAAATCAGACGCCACTTGCCACGATTGTCCTACAATTACAGGAATTGAAATCCAGATTGCCAAGAATACTAGATGCTTATCCCAATCATCTCTTAGGTTATTTTGAATATAGGTCAACCATAGAAGCGATGGGTACTCCTCAAAGACTGAAAGAAGAAGTGGACAGCATTTGCCAAGCTATTGACAACGCCATACGAACTCTACAAACGCGGGTAGACACTCGTGACACATTGACCAATGTGCCCGGGATAGCCCGTAGCTTGAGACTCATAGCGGACTCTGTCAGAGCGCGTGAAACGTACGAAAGATTTTCCGCGATACTGAACACGGACGGACTTGAGAAGTTGAAAAACTGCATGAACGAACTCGAGGAGATAAGTGGAAAGATTGGAAGACCGTTTCCCAAACAGAAGCAGACACCAGCGCTCGAAGCTTTGGCCTTCGCTGAAGCCTCTCTAGAACGGATAAAGGGATCACCAATAGCCATGGGAACGAAACTTGTGTCATACGAGGCCGGGCAGATGCATGGAAGAAGAATCACCATAGCAACAGATCAAAGCTGCTATATAGAGGCGGTACTCCTATTTTTCCTATCTTCCTATGTCCGTGAGGGAGATCTGTTCAAAGGGACACTTGTTGTTGCTGCACCTGAAGATCCTTCTCAGGTCCTCGGGTACACTGTTGGCGAAAGGTCCTTCATGGGAGTTATGCAGGAGATGAAAATCCCAGTGGTAGAGGTAAAAAAACCTTCTCCGTCAGAACTCCAGCAAAGAATATCCGAAAGTATTGGGGTACTCGTAGTTCAAGAGGATGCCTTAGAAGAGGCAATCGATTCAACGCCACTCTATCTTCAACTTGAACCAAATTACGTGGCACGTTTGGGCTATTTAGAAGTTAACACTTTTCCTACTTTATCAATGGCATATGGTCTGGACCCCACTGTTCGCAAGCTTGTTCAATTCATGACAGATTATGCTGTTCGGGAAAATGCGTTAAGCAGTTTTAGAAAGATTGGTGATGAAAAAGCAGTTGAACTAATCATACGAGCCCTAAGAGACAAGGATAGTGATGTTCGATCGGCAGCAATATGGGCGCTGGGAGAGATGGGGGACTTGAGAGCCGTTGAACCAATCATCCAATGCTTGAAGGACAAAGACAAGGATGTTCGAGAGGAAGCAGTACTGGTTCTAGGAAATATGAAAGATGCCAAGGCAGTGGAACCGTTGATTCAAGCTTTAGATGACGAAGAGACGGAGGTTCGATCGACAGCAGCAGAGACTCTAGGAGAGATAGGGGACGTTAGAGCAGTAGAACCACTAATTCAAGCTATCAATGATAGTGATAGGGTTCTTCGGTGGAAAGCAGCATATTCTCTTGGTGCAATTGGAGATGTAAGGGCAGTGGAACCGCTAATCCGAGTCTTGAAGGATAAGGATGAAGACCTTCGAAAAGCTGCAGCGTCTGCTCTTGGACGTATAGGAGACATGAAGGCGACGGAGCCGCTGATTCAAGCTCTAAGAGACGAAAACGAGGATGTCCGGGATGATGCAGTAAGGTCTCTAGGAAAGTTAGAGGTTACAGGTGTGTCGGAGCTGCTAATTGAAGTCTTGAAACATGATCCTTCTCGAAATGTTCGAATGGCAGCAGCATGGTCTCTTGGAGAGATGCAGGATGTTAACGCAGTGAAAGCACTTACTCAAGCCTTGATGGACGATTATGTTCGGGGAGCTGCGGAATATGCGCTAGAGAAGATTAGGGGGAAGAAGAGCTGAGAATGGCAAGCTTTCTTTATGGCATGAGCTCCGGGATTTGAACCCGCGAACCCCTATAAGATAGTAGAATCTGTGGAAAAGTGTAGCCAGATTGCCGTGTGTGAGGATATTTCAGTGAATGAATGAGACAGCTTCATTCAGCGTGATATGGTGGTTCGAGGCAATAATAGCCAGAGGCGGGCAAGAGTCCCTTTTCCCAGATCATTCGTGCAAGTGTTTTAGCAGGAGCCTGCATGCGTGTTTTATGGAAGAGCTGCTTGGGATTCTGTAAGTGTTTCCCTTGAGGTCAATTAACACCTGCATATCTCCGTCCTTGTAGGAATACCCGATCTTGGCTCCCGTATTGTCTTCAATAAAGAACAAAGGTCGACGTTCACGTTTTCTCCCGAGCAGATATCTCAACTTTTCCAACAACAATAACCAAACCCAACTGGCACTCAAAGGGTAATATCCCACAAACAAATATTGATACGAAACTATCTTCTGAAACTTCTTTCCCTATTCCTAATCACACAAGATAAGAAAATAAGCTCCTTCTTTTCAGCAAAACTGCCCCAATCCCGTAGTCACGACTCCGATGATCACCAATTGAGGCTGAGCATAGTCTGTCTTCCACTTTGCAGTGAAGAGTTAACCTGTGAATACAATTCTGACGCTTGCCCCAATGATGCCCCACACCATTCTTCACTTTTCTAAGTCCTAGCTCTCCCTCAGAGCCTCCTCATACTTTTCAAACAGAAGCTCCAACGCTCTTCTGAAGGCCTCAGCCCTGCTAGAGAATATTCTCTTCACGCCGATCAGCTGGTCAAGCTTGCTCAAGTAATCGTTCGAAATGCCGAGCTTTACGACTATTTCTTCGTATTCTCTCTCTTCGCTTGTTTTCTCGGTCAAGGCTACTTCCTCACTTTCTCCTAATATCGAGAGCTTGGAATATAAGATGTATGCTTGGCATAAATAGAATGTACGCCTGGGCTTAGTATTTTGGAACGCTGAATATAATAGTCTAGCATACTTTATGTTTATTTGCTGGGCATCAGTATCCTACTTCCATGTTTGACCTAAGTTCACTCCAGTTCACAAACTTTATATTCACTTTGGCGCAAACCCAATTGACGCGTATTCAGAACCAATTTGCCGAAAGGAGAAAGAAAATATGGAGAAAGGCGTCGAGGAAATAGTGAAGCGGGCAGTTTCCGAGAAGAGCATTGAGGACATTGCAAGAGAAGCCATACCACACATAGCGGTGCTAGGTGTGGGAGGAGCAGGATCTAACATTGTCTCCTGGATAAAGGAGAAAGAGGTTTCAGGGGCCAGGATCTGCGCACTAAACACTGACGCAAAACACCTTAGCATAACCAAGGCCGACAAGAGAATGCTCCTTGGATTCCAAGTCTGCGCTGGGCTAGGGTGCGGAGGTTTCCCGGAACAAGGTTCTAGGGCAGCTGAAGAGAGCTCGGATGAGATAGAGAGCACGATAGCTGGTTCAGGGCTAGTCTTCATAGCAGCAGGTTTAGGTGGTGGAACTGGAACAGGTGCTTCGCCAGTGATAGCAAAGATCGCTAAGGACTTGGGAGCATTGACGCTCGCTGTGGTCACAATTCCGTTTCAAGTTGAGAGAGCCAGACTAGTGAAGGCGAAAGAGGGCTTGGGCAGACTCGTGGAAGCTTGCGACGCAGTGATCGTGATCGACAACAACAGACTAAGGAAAGTGGCGGGCAACCTGCCGCTAAGCGAGGCTTTCGGAGTTGCGAACGAGCTAATAGCTACTTTCATCAAGAACGTATCAGAGACCATCGCCATTCCAAGCCTTGTCAACCTAGACTTTGCTGATCTGAAGGCGATCATGACTGGAAGCGGAGTCTGCGCCATAGGCGTTGGGGAAGGCATAGGTGACACTAAGGTCGAGGACTCAGTCCAGAACGCATTAAACACACAGCTACTCGACATAGGCCCCCTGAGGAAATGCGAAGGCGCACTGGTCCATATTGAAGGCGGAGACGACATGACCCTTGAAGACGTCAACAGAGCCGGAGAAATAGTCATGGGCACAATCTCGCCAACCGCAAGGGCATCATGGGGCGCAAGAGTGAACAGCAAGATGCAAGGCGCAATGCACTCAACCGTTGTCTTGGCAGGAGTCGAAAGTCCATTCCTTGTTGAGGGGCTCCAACCATTCGGTGCCCTGAAAGCTAGAGGGGAAGGACAGGAAGTCGAAGTGCTCGAGAAGGCTGCCGCAGAGGGAGAAGGAAAAAAGAAGAAGCGAAGTTGGTGGTAGCTTCGGTGGAAGCCGCACCTAAAGACTGAAGGGGGATGAGACAGTCAACGAAGTAATCGTCTACGCGATCTCAGTCTTCGCTGTCCTTGCAGTAGCGATCCTATCATATGTCGCCTTCAAGGCGTTCAAAACCCCAACGCTCTTCTACGCATCTGACGATTCGGTTAGCGAGCTAGCGACCCGCCTTAGCTGTCCGAAATGTCGCATGAGAAGGTTGAAGCCAACTGGACCATACACAATTGAGTGTGAAACCTGTGGCTTCCCATTCAGCATTGGCACAGTAGCAAAGAGGGAAACGGAGTAATCCGTCCGGTTCTATCTAGAAACCAACCCATTTTTTTCTGTCTTCACTTTCTTCTTCACATTGGCAGTTCATAGGGAAAGCAGGCTGAACCCCTATTGAATACACTGTTGGCTATTGCGGTTCTTGAGAGAAGACTTAAGGGGGTTAAGTACTTAAGGGAGTCATGTATGCGGGTTGAATAGCCAAGGTGTGGGAGTATTATGAAGTCAGTCAGGGTTACGGATGAGACGCATAAAAAGCTTCTAGGAGTCATGGGAACATTGCAGGCTAAAGAGGGAAAGAGAAAGACAGTCGAAGACGCCACAGAATTCCTCCTAGAAGAATACGGGAGAAACAAAGAAGGAAAACGGGAAGAATCAGCTATTTCTGGCTGAGACTTTGCTTCAGGTAAGGTTGATACTCGTCTTCTGTGAGGTCGTAGTATCCAACTGCTAACTTCAGTCTAGTATGTTGTCCGTCTGTCCCTCACTTCCCTCAAAGTCTTATGCCTCCCCGGTTCTTCCTTGA
>CAYURV010000035.1:0-8397 GCA_964447115.1 uncultured Candidatus Bathyarchaeia archaeon | reverse complement strand
CATACGAGAAGACATGCCAGTTATTGGCCCAGAAGGTCATTCCTTACTTTACAGAAAGAACCTAGGGAAAAAGAACCTCCAATCTAACCTCTTTCTGTTCAGCATTCGGGTATCATATGACAGTGAAGTCGTCCACGGTCTTCTTGTCCAGCTTCTTTATGAGTTCGATGATAAGTCTAACGGCGTTTTCTGTGTCTTCTAGGCTGAGTAAGCCTACATGGCTGTGAATATGCCTCGTTGGAACGCTGATGACCACACTTGGGCAGCCAACCCTATTGAGATGGATTCTGCCAGCGTCCGTGCCTCCTCTAGCCGCCTGAGAAAGCTGAAGAGGTATCCCTGCTTCTTCAGCGGTCTTTATCACAAACTCCTTCAGTGGCTGGTTTGGGATCATGCTTCTATCATAGGTGAGGATGCTTGGTCCCTTTCCCATTTTTGCTGGCGCCTCAGGGGGCTTTATGTCAGGAACATCTCCCGATATGTCTACTTCGAGAACTATAGCTACATCCGGGTCGATCAGATGTGCAACCGTCTGTGCACCTCTGGCCCCAACTTCTTCTTGAACTGTAGCAGCCCCGTAAACTGTGTTTGGATGGGCTACGCTCTTCTCTTTGATGCTCCGGATCGTTTCCATCATAACGAAGGCGCCTATCCGATCGTCAAAGGCTTTTCCTACGGCAACTTTCCCTTTCTGAATAAGCGAGAAGGGAGACCATGGCACAACAGGATCGCCTATCTTGACACCCGCTTCGACCGCTTCTTTCCCTGAAGTGGCGCCGACGTCTATATACATCTTGTCCTGCACAACGACTTTGTTCCGCTCTTCCTCGGCAATGAGATGTGGTGGTTTCGCCGCGATGACGCCATGCAAGTCGCCTTTCCCAGTTCTCACTACAACCCTTTGTGAGAGTAGGACTTGGTCCCACCACCCACCTAGAGGGTTGAAGGATAAGAACCCAGTCTTCTCGTCTATGCCTGCGATGACAAAGCCCACCTCATCTATGTGCCCAGCTAAAAGCACATGAGGCCTTTCTACATCGCCCTTAGCCACAAAAACAACTGAGCCAATCTTGTCAGCCATGAACTCGTCGCAGTAGGCTTCCATGTACTGCTTTATGACCTGAGAGGTTTCCCTCTCGAACCCTGATGGCCCGAATGACTCGATCATATGTTTCAGGACAGCGATTGCTTTCTTGTCAAACACAATCAACTCACCTTTTAACTGTCTGCATATCTCGTAATGAACTCTTTAATTTTTCTAATGGCTTCTGATATTGTTTCGAGGCTTGTTGCGTAGGAAAGGCGTAGGTGCCCTTCGCCACTTTTTCCGAACTCGCTTCCCGGAGTTGAAGAGACTCCTTCTTCCTGCAGAAGTCTACTGCAAACCTCGAAGCTCGGCATCTTTAGACTTGACACATCTGGGAAGACATAGAATGCACCTTTCGGCATTACGCATTGAACGCCAGGGATTCTGTTGAGCTGTTCAACCAAGAACCGTCGCCTTCGGTCGTATTCCTCAACCATCGCATAAACGGATTGCTGAGGTCCCCTCAATGCTATAACACCCGCTTTCTGTATGAAGCTAACAGGGCATGTGGTTGTCGACTGTTGTATACGATCCATAGCTTCAACAATATCTTTGTCTGCAAAGGCGTATCCAAGCCTCCAACCCGTCATGGCATAAGTCTTGCTAAATCCGTTTATGACAATAATTCTTTCTCTGAGTTTCTCGAAAGACGCAATGCTCTTGAGCTCCAAACCATCATAGACAATCCGGTCGTAGATCTCGTCCGAAAGGACAAGTAAGTTATGATCCAGAGCTAGGTCGGCAATAACCCTTAGACCGCTTTCGTCAACGACGCCTCCCGTAGGATTATTCGGGGAATTCACAAGAATCATCTTAGTCTTCCTGGTTATGTTCTCTTTCAAGACTTCTTCGGTCAGGTTGTAGTCATCCCCACATGGAACTTCAAGCCCCCGCGCCTCGGCGATCTCGATGCATTGGTAATGGGTTGGCCATGTTGGCGCAAGAACCAAGACTTCATCTCCCGGGTCGAGAGTGGCAAGGCAAGCGCAATACATGGCGTGCTTGGCGCCGGGGGTCACAATAACCTCTTTCCGAGGATCGGCTTCGACACCCCTTCTTTCTAAGTCTTCACAGATGGCCTCCCTTAATTCGATAATTCCTCGGCTCGAAGTGTAATGTGTAGACCCTCTCCTGATTGCCTCAAAAGCAGCTTCTATAATATGTTGGGGCGTGTCGAAATCCGGTTCACCGATCTCTAGGTGATAGACCTTGCGTCCGCTTCTTTCCATTTCACGTGCCTTTTCTGCCATGGATATAGTCCCAGATGGTTTGACCAGCCTCATTCTCCTAGCGACCTTCATCAAACCTCACCGTTAGCCCACAATAAGCTCGAGATCAATATTTAAAATTGATATACTAGAAATCTGTTATTCGACTTCTTTTCTTTTGGCCAGAATTTGGTAAACGTTTGGAAATCGTTCCATCTCTCGATGTGGCAGATACGTAGCTCTAAGAAACTCGTTCTGGAAGTTCGGGTCAGCCCCTAGCTCTACATACTCAACACGTTTTGCGATTTCATATGCCTTCTCTCTAGCCTCATCTGATAGAAGCGCCATCCGAGCCCCTGAGCCAGCCGTATTGCCCACAAACTGAACTCGTTCAAGAGGCACATCCGGATACATGCCAATGAGCCTTGCGTTCTGCGGGTCGACATAGGTTCCGAAAGCACCGGCTAAGAATATCCTGCGAATCTCTTGGGACATGACCGTCATTCGCTTCATCAGTATGGATGCCCCGGAGTATATTGCCGCTTTTGCTAACTGAACCTCCCGCATATCACTTTGAGTCACAACTATGTCGCTTTCAATTGCTGCCTCAGACCTCCATGCTATAACAAACTCGCCCAATTCCCCGCCCATTCTTAGCCTCGGAGTCTTGATTTTAATGTTAAACTTACCCCTGTGGTTGATCAGCCCTACCTTCAGCATCTCAGCGGTAACGTCGACTATGGCGGAGCCGCATAGACCCCTAGGCTTTCCGCCGTCTATCATTCTATACCCAACGTCATAAGTCTCCGGGTCAATCCAAACGTGGTCGATCGCGCCTGTTGTGGCTCTCATACCATGCTTTATGTGGGCTCCCTCGAATGCGGGTCCAGAAGCGCAAGAACATGACGCAAGCCTGTCCTTATTGCCCAGAACAATCTCAGAGTTCGTCCCAATGTCAATGAGCATCGAAAGGTCCTTTGTCTCATGAATATCCGTGGCAAGTACATCTGCAACAGCGTCTCCGCCCACAAACCCTGCAATAATCGGCAAAGCATGAATATAACTACCCTGATTCATTCTAACGCCAAGGTCTCTGGACCTAACATCCACGGGAGACTGCAGAGCAGCTGGATAAGGCATCAAAGCGACGTAGGTTGGAAGTATGCCTAGAAAGACGTGATGCATAGCTGTGTTGCCAGCCAGAGTCATGTCATAGATATCTTCCGATTGGATCTTAGCATTCTGGCAAACTTCGTTGATGAGATGGTTGATCCCCTCAACTATGACGTTATGTAGCCTTGTTAGGTTCTCTTCGCTATCCATGATGTATCGTATCCTTGAGATCACGTCTTCGCCATAGGCTATCTGAGGGTTCATCGCCGACGCTGTCGTAACAATCCTGCCGACATTCAAGTCCACGAGATAGGCCGCCAGCTTTGTCGTGCCTATGTCAACCGCAAAACCATAAAGATCTTTGGTCTCACCGGGTTCAACTGCTATTATCTCTTTATCTCTCCATAAGGTTACTGTCACAGTCCAATCTCCTCTCCGAAGGACGCTGGGCACTTTCCTTAGGGCTTCGTAATCGATATTAGGCTTGAACCCTATCTTAGACCCCACAGCATCTACAAGCCTGTCTACATCTGACTTCGAATCCTGCAGTGACGGTTTGTCAAGATGAACCGTTAGCTTTCTTACGGTTGGCGCCAGCTTCACAGTTCTTTCCAAACCTCTCAGGAGGAGCCTCTGCTGGTCTAGTTGGCTTTCACGCGGTATCTCTATGACTGTCACACCTTCGCCTGTTGCTATTGCTTGACAGGCTAGTCTAGACCCGATTATCAAATCGTCTTCTGAAAGAGCACGTTTCTCTGATTCGGAAGGGGGTGACAAATGCTCTTGTCCGCCACGCACGACAATCCTACACTTGCCACAGAAGCCCTTTCCTCCACAGATTGAACTGATGTTGACGCCGATTCCCCTTGCTGCCTCAAGAACAGTTCCCCCTTTTAAAGTTCTAAGCCTCTTTCCATGGGGTTGAAAGACCAGGGTAAGCCCCGTCATTATGACCAGCTCGCCTCTTGTTTAGCCTTTGGGGAATGCTTCATCTCCTATTTTACTACTTTCGATCATAGGTGCAAGTTTCCTCTTGTGCGCTGTTCTATTATGTCTGGCAATGAACTCGAGGATAACTGATACAGGGACTCTCGTCATCTCACTAACCCTTTCCGGGGATAATCCGTGGTCGAAAAGCCCTACTAACACTGGATCCAGTCTGTCATAGTCGAGGAGAACCTCGTCGGACAGCTTGTGACCCGGATAAAGCTGAGGACTGCTGGGCTTAGTCACGATTCTTTTAGGGATACCTAAGTGCTTGGCAAGGTCCTTGACCTGAGTTTTATACAAGTGTCGGACAGGGAAGAAATCAGCGGCACCATCCCCGTATTTAGTGAAGAAACCAATCAGTGTCTCACTTCGATCGCTAGTTCCAACCACCAAGTAATTGTTAGCGTTTGCGTAAAAGTAAAGGATCATCATACGAATCCTAGCCCGAACATTGGCTAATGGGATCCTCATCTTGACGCCCTCGCCTGAGATGTTTAGAGCCTTGATAAAAGCGTTGCAGATGCCGTCAATGTCAACACTTTCGGTTCGAATTCCCAACATTTTGGCCAGTGCCGCCGCATCCGCAATATCTCTCTTCGGAGTGAAAGAGGCAGGCATCAACACTCCCTGAACCTTGTCTTTCCCCAGCGCTCGAGCACATAGGGTAGCTGCAAGTGCACTGTCCACTCCCCCACTTAATCCGAGAACTACTCCTGAAGCATCTGCGTCCTTAACCACTCGTCTTATGAACTCTAAAATCTCATCGAGAATCTTCTCATGGTCGAATTTAAGAGAATCCTTAATGGGTTCTGCCAAGCATTTCCCCACCTAAAGGCTATTCAAGCCAATTATGCTTAACGGGCTAAAAAACCTTGTCTAGAACCATGCTACGTCAACGGAGCCAACATCACTCTCCGGCTATATACTATCTGCAGCGATCTCCTTTATACTTTTGAATGGTTTGGCTTTTCCCGTCATGTTTCTCTCCGAGTACAATTTTCTCCTCAAATTCATCAAAACTGGCGCCAATGGAACTGCAGTCTATGCATTTGTGCATCGAAGTTCCCCTAGCCCCCTAGTCACAGATCAACATGACCACTAAAGCATTTGGGACAATGAAGCATTATTTTGCTGTTGTCTTCATCTCCCCTTCTCTCAAAGAATAGACATCTCGTCTTCTTATAGCCTTATGTGCACCTAAAGCCAAGCCTGTACATTGTATTTGCCACTCGCAGAAGAAATAAAGGTTAAAATTTTTAAAGGGTTATGTGAATGTCTTATCTTGGATGTAAAGGGATTATGATACTTGACAGACTGAGAGGGAAGAAGAAGCCTAAACCTCCAGAGATACCAAGAAGCGAGTTTCTCAGGATGAAACCGGTTCGAAACCCAATGTTGAAATGGGAAAGAAACAAACAAGGAAACCTCAGCGTATTCATACCATTAGGACGACCCGATGCAAAGATTAAGAAAAGAGACGCAATACTATCGAAATTGGCTCCTCCTCCCAAGGAGAAGGAGATCCAACTAGACAAGGTCGGGTCAATTGTCTGGGAACTCTGTGACGGTGAGAGAACTATGAACGATATCGTTGTGCATTTGCAGGAAAAATACAAGTTGCTACCGAGCGAAGCAGAGGTATCCCTTAACGCCTACTTTAATGAACTATCTAAGAGAGGACTCGTAGGGTTTATCCTCCCGGAAGAGACACGTGCCCGCTTCGAGGAAGCAGCAAAGAAAGCGCAAAAGAAGGAATAGCAGAAACTGTAAGTGTTTTCTAATTTGGGAACCACAGTAATCCATCTAACTGATTGCCTAGGAACACTGGATTGAGACGATTATATTTTTAAGGTTATTACGACATTTCAAAGTTAGAATGCTGCCAAAAGAAAACAGCGTCTCGGTTCTCATTCGAACCAAGGATGTAGAGAGTCATTTAAGGCGACTCTTATGGCAGCTCTCATCTCAGACACTACAACCTTCAGAGATAATTGTGGTAGACAACTTTTCGTCTAAGGAAAAACTCAACGAAATGATCGACCTTCTCTCAGCAGCTAAAGACCGGATCTTCAGCAATCGTGTGCGAATGAAGATTGTGCCGATAAGTAACCAAGAGTTTTCGTATGCTTACTCAGCAAACGTCGGAATTCATGTCGCGGAAGGTGATCTCGTGTGCGTCACGAATGGACATTGCCTGCCACTCTCAGAGTCATGGCTTGAGAATGGCGTTACCCATTTTAAAAGACAGAAAGTTGTGGCGGTGGGAGGATATACACTTCCGCATAAGTCTGGGACTACTTGGGAGAAACTTGCTTATGATTGGTGTTGGAGGAGGCTAAACGAATTGAGCGGATCATACATGAGAGATAGGTACTTTTCAACGGTCAACTGTATCCTTAGAAAGTTGCTATGGGAGGAATATCCCTTCGACGAGAAAATGCCAGAGAAGATTCCTGATGCTGAAAAGTTCGGCGGAGAAGACTACGACTGGGGAATTGAAATGCTTGCTAGGGGCCATAGGATAGTTGTTGAACCGAAATTTGACGTCTATCATTCGCACGGCGAAGATATATCGCAACTCGTCCCTAAGTATCTTGTATGGCATCGGATAAGAAAGAAGATAAGGTCATTTGAAAGACCCCGCGAGTCTTACACCAGACTTAAGAAAGTCAAGCCATTATATTATGACCTTTAGCGAGCACTCTTCCTTTACCCTTGCACAATATAATGTTTCTGGATATCTCTCATAAGGAACATTGGTTCACTTTCTACTAAAGAGAGGTGGGAAGAGTGACGGATCTTATATTCAGTGACAATCGAACGATACCAATAGGTCTCCCAGCAGTTTTGAGTGCGCTTCTTTATCGATCTCTCTCTTCAGGAATGCCGGTCTCTTGTTACTCGACGCAACTGTGACTGAATATATTCTGTTCGTCCTCGGGCAATACCAGGTTGCATTCGTGTAGTTAGTTGTCTTTCGCCAAGATACACCGGACTTAACTGCAGCCTGTTTGACCATTATCTTATGTCTTTTGATTGCTATTGGCTCAGCTGGCTTGAACTTGATCCTTCTTTCCTTAAGTCTCTTCCCTAAATCCTTTAGGTAGTTCTTCTCAAGCCATCTGTCAAGATCTCTGTAGGTTTCCTCGTAAATCAGGTTCGCCATCGAGAAGTACTCGATGAGGATTCTTTCAGTTTTTTCTCCGAAGGATGATAATTGACGGTCCATCAGGATAAAGTGTGCTCTTCCAACGGTTATCTTTGTGTCAGTTAGAAGGAAGGAGTTTGGAGTCTCAAAATGGAGGTTTAGCAGAGACCAGATCGATTTCTCGCTGTGGCATTGGACTGTGTCAAGCACATACTTTGTTATCTTTCTTGCAGACTCATCGAAGGTCCCAAAGACGAAGCGGAAGATTATTACCCTCTGGCTTTCATCACAATACCAGATGTATACGCGTTCTTCGGCCTGAGACTTCATTATCATGTAAAGGGCTTTATGCTTGGAAACATAGGTATCTTCTTTTCCTAATACTGTAATACTTTGCTTTTTGGACTGTTTCTTGACCTGCCCAACAAGAGCTTCTGCAATTTCGGAGAGGGGTTTTGCTTTTTTGGGTTCAAATGTTTCCCACTTGGCTTCGATCAGGTAATTTTCAGCCTCTAGCATGAAGTTTCCTAGTCTCGAGTCTCCACCCTGTCGTGTGAAACGCATCTCCTCTGGAACTTTGAGGGCGAAGCCCGTCCATCCGAACTCTTTGAACTTCAACTTTCAACACTCTCTAAGAGCAGGTTGGTGCCCCTTAAGTAATGGAGAAGCGTACATAAAACATTATTTCTGAGGCTTTATAATGTCTAAGTTGACCTGTTTGATAACACCTTTTGGGTTATGAGTGAATATTAATATGCTTTAGGAGATGAAGTAATGACGTTTGGTTTCCCTGTGGAAGAGATAAAAGAAGGGGCGATAAAGGTAGCAGTACCTAAACTAGAAGCATTCAA
>CAYURV010000034.1:0-8745 GCA_964447115.1 uncultured Candidatus Bathyarchaeia archaeon | reverse complement strand
CCGAGTTCGGAATGGGATCGGGTGTTCCCGCGCCCTATGGCCGGCAACCCGATTTAACTTGAAGACTGTTGTTCTTTAACTTTTCGCTCCTGGGAAAGTGGGGAATAGAAACGCAACGTATTTTTGT
Organism: uncultured Candidatus Bathyarchaeia archaeon; assembly: GCA_964447115.1. Taxonomy (GTDB): domain Archaea; phylum Thermoproteota; class Bathyarchaeia; order Bathyarchaeales; family DTEX01; genus CAYRBK01. Next base: position 8,618 of record CAYURV010000034.1, on the reverse strand, counting down.
GAGTCCCTGGTAGGCGTTAGAGTTCAGTTTAAATTTTACTCGCACGTTTTCTTCTCATCATGAAGACTGCTAGGACTGCTAATATTGCGGCAACAGCTGCAACCGCTATGTACATGGTGTAGTCGACTGGTTTACTTATGAATCCTCCCGGAACCTCAAAACTAACATCCACATCTGCTGGCTCTATGAGGTAGCTTCCCCAGCCGTTCCAACCTGCGCCGGCTGCTAGGACTTCGACTACGATGTGTTTGTCAGCCGATATCGAGTGGACACCGGATTCTAGAAGTCTGAAATCATCTTTCGCTATCTGAACTGGAGCTCCACCGTCGATGGTAGCGGTTAGGGCTTCAGGTGCAAACACGACTGCCATTGTCGGCGCGTAGAACCGTATCTCTTGGTTAGGTCTAGAGCCCACAAATGTGATGTCATCCCCCAAGTAGCCAATGTCATCTATTCCTTCTGTCTGACCCACCATGAAAGCAATGTCGCCCGTGCTTTCTGCAATAAGTGTGTACCTTCCTGTTCCCAATTCATAGTACCAGCAATTTCTCTCATCGACGTCGCTTGCTGTGAAAGAATGTGTTACAATTTGGTTGAGGCTCTTATCGTAGATTTTCAGTTGCCCTTCCTCCAGAGGAATAGCTATGAATGCTGCTGTTCGCCCAGGATCGTCAAATGTCACAGCTAGCGGTGCATAGAACAGTCTTCCGATATATCCTCCTGTGATCGCTGGTACGGCTACGAAATCTCCTATACCGCAACATGAGACTTCTACGTCGCCAGTCGTGGTCAGATGGAAGACTACGTCGTTGCCAGCGCCGCCGTGTGTTCCTTGATGGAACACCCTTGATTGCAGTAGCATCGTTCCCGTTCCAAACTGGCGCAGATGTTCACTCCTCAACGAGACCTGTACTGCATCTACAAGTGTCCAATCTGTCTCTTCAAGGCCCATAATGTAAAAGTTGTACCCAATTCTGTCCACTGAATAGGCGAAGGGATGTGTCGCTGGCGCTGCATTGAAGATGAATTCTCTACCTCTGAATCCTCCAGTTACCGCTGGGTAGAATGTGCTTGTGCCTCCTCGGAGCTTTGTGACTGATAACCAGTAACCATCAGGTTCATAAACCATTGCACCACCGCTTAACAGTGCGGCTATCCTCTCAGAGGCTACGATCTTAAAGAAGGTTCCGAAGCGTATGTAGAAGTATTTCTTCTCTATCCTATTCAACGTTGCTGAGTAAAGGCTTTGGTCTGCATAGAGGTCCCATATCTCGATATCTGTCCCGTCTGTTAATCCAACTACGTCCAAAATAGCTACGCCGGAAGGGACCGTATAGTTGATCCTGACTCCTCCGATGAGTTCGTCTACTTCTGGGATGTTTGTTGAGGGCGGGACATACCCATAATATACATGCTCAGAGTCAGACGCTTGCACTGTTGCCTGTCCTGATACCAAGGTGAGTGTGACCAGCAGAACGAAAATAGCAGCTAATCTTAGTTTTGTATTCATAATTCTCAACATGCAACCCTCCGTTGCACATGTCGTAATAATCAAAGAGATATTTATAAATTCTTTAGCTCAAGGAAAAAAGGAGGAAGATTGTGTTTGTCTTGTCCTCTGAATGCGACGAGTCTTCCAATGTTTGTTGTGCTTACTAGGATTATCCCCAACATCTCTCCAGCTATAATTCCAAAGGCCGCTGGTACCCCAACCTCGTCATAGTATTTTCTTCCACAACCTTTGATGACAGCGTACTTCGTAACCTAGACAATACACGCAGTTATAGAAGCAACCCGATTTTACTTGAAGACTGTTATCCTTTGACTTTTCGCTTCTGAAATGATGGCGTAAAACGTAACCTATATATGCTGATCCTTCAGAAACAGATTTGGATGTGGGGCTGTAGTCTAGCAACCTCCTACCTTTGCGGTAGGCTGCTAGACAGGCATGACGACAGCTAGCACAGAAAGGACTAGCCGTTAAGGGCTCCAGAATGCAGCAGACGGGTTTGCGGACCATGATGGGATGAAGAAGTTCTGGAGCGGTGAAGAAACCCGTAGGAACAGGGCTTCTCGAAGAAGGACCCTGATCTGGGCAGAGGCCGTCGGTTCAAATCCGACCAGCCCCACCACACATGTACCGACCCTAGAATTCGGTATGTGGTTAAAGCGAAGAGGAAACAGAATAAGTACCATTGAAAGAAAATTGAGATATTTGAAAGAATTGAGTGGCTCACCTTCTGAAATGGTCACTCAAATTTTAAATAAAGAATGGGTTGATTTGAGCAAGAGTAAAGCCTTAGGGCAATCGGTCACGATTCGCTCGGACATCCTGCTTTGGTCATTTTAAAGATATATACTGGCTGTTTAGAGATAGCATGGGGCAGAGCACTTTGGAGACGAGTCTTCCTTTAAAGCGGCGTCCTAGGCTTTCAGTGGCTGTTCCAGCGTCTCTCGTCTCGGACGTTCCACACTTGAGGGAGAAGACTTCTAAGATTGGTTTAACCGGTCGCGCTTTGGCAATATTTCGCGTGGATGAGGTTGTCATCTTTCCAGACCACATCACCCGGGACCAGAGACGGGAAGCGGAACTCATCGCCACAATCTTATCTTACATGGAGACCCCTCAATACCTTAGAAGACGCCTCTTCAAGATTAGGCCGGAGCTGCGTTATGTTGGTATACTGCCACCCTTACGGACACCTCATCACCCCCTGCGGAACAGGAAGAAAGACTTGAAAATCGGCGAGTTTCGTGAAGGCGTCGTCGCAGCCACTTATCAGAGTGGGATACGCGTAGACATCGGTGTGGAACACCCGATCCCTGCGCCCAATGCACGGATTCCCGTGGATACCCGCATCACTGTGAAAGTTGTTGAGGTCGGGGAAAACCTGAGAGTTGAGCTCGCAAATCCCGATGAGATCGAAGTCTATTGGGGCTACAAAGTAACCGTTTCGAAGGTTCCATTCGGAAAAATGCTGAAAGAGAAGCCCTTCGACCTTGTCATAGCAACCTCTAGACGCGGAGAACCATTCATGAAGGTTGTAGACAATATCATAGGGAAATGGAGAAGAGCTGAGGAAGTACTGGTGGCCTTTGGGTCCCCAACACAGGGTCTCCAGGAGATTGTAAGCCAAGAAGGATTAGAGCTTAAGGAACTTGTAGACATTGTGGCAAACACGATCCCGAACCAAGCAACTGAGACCGTGCGGACAGAAGAAGCCTTGTATGCAACGCTAACGGCACTAAACCTCTTAACAACTTGAAACGACCTAAAGGTAACTCGTGGTAGTTTTCTTAGTCTTCGTGTAGGATTTCGATTCTGTGCACTGAGCTGAGGTTTATGAATACTTCGCTCCGGTCTTCTCGGCTTACGACTTGCGGTATGGGCTGCGCTATGGTGGATCTAAGAACAGTCGCCTTCGCGTCCGAGAGCCATATGCCTGGAGGCTCCCTTGTCACTGCCGTCAAAACACCTTCATACCCATAAGACTGGTCCAGTATAACGTGGATTATCTGACCCTGATGGCGTTCAAGCATATGGAAAACTGTTGGCGGCGGAGCCTTCCCCGACATGAGTACCCATAACAAGATAAAAAGACTAGGCAAATAAGCCTTTCTATAGTTTTGGGACCCAAATCAGATACCAAAGAACCCTTCCTCATGCCTTCTTTTCTCGCTTTTCCCATTTTTCTCCCAAAAAAGCGTCACGCAGACCTTTTGGAATGAGCAAGATAGTGTAAATAGTGTTCTCTGAGACCTTAACCTTTTTGAACAGGTAACCGAAACTATGTAAGGAGCTCCAAGATGACACGAGACTTTGGGAGAGAACATACAGAAAAGCTAGCCAGACGTTACACATCTCTATTTACACTTCCCTCGCACAGGAACATAATCGTATTCTTGTGTATAGAGGGCATAGCCACTGGCGTCGTCACAGAGCTCCCTTACGATCCCTCTCTCTATGGACTCGCTGTTGGGCTACTGCTGGGAATTTTGCTGTTCTCCGCGACCAGATTCGGAAACTATCTGACAGCTCACATTTTTCTCAGAGAAGACATCGTCTTCACCTATAGGAGATGCACATTTCTCTCGTTGGCATCCAATCTGTTTCTTCTCGTCTTTGGCTTCATCGCATCCCTAACCTCAAGTTCCTTCAGCAATATGGACCTGTGGCTCAAGGTGGCTTCGATAGGCGTATTTGCTGCTCTAACTCTTAGGTTTCTCGTGTTATACACGGTCTCTTTTGCCAACTCATTAAGAATCTTCATGTCAGCCATGTTTCAGCCATTACTATTCCTGATCTTGCTCTCGTTGGTCCCTCTCTTGTTTCGTGGGCTTCAACCACAACTTTTCCTATACTTTATCGTTGCCACAGCCGCGGCTTTTCTCGGAGTCTACATTTTCACGACATCGGTTAATAAAATAGGCATAAAAACTTTGGGAATCCCGTCGATCAAAATTTTAAAAGCATTCATTGCTAACTGGACCGAAGGCCTAGAGAAGCCTCTTGAAGAAATCCTTGAACAGCTCGGGGTAGAACGTGAAGTGAAAGTGTCTATGATCGCCTTCAGAACCGACAAAAGGATGAAAGCAGCCATTGTTGTCCCGGGCATTCATCCTGGACCATTCAAAAATGTTGGCAGCAGCGCCATCCCAAGCATAATCCAGAAAGCCCTGGGGGAAAAGTTCGGATGCGTAGTTTCGGTTCCACACGGGATTTCGGGGCATGAACTTGACCTTTCTTCGCAACATCAAAACGAGAAAGTTCTGAACCAGATTATTAAAGTCTCAGAATTCGGCTCGTTCAACCCTCATGCAACTCCATTTCTAAGCCTTAAGAAAGACAAGGCCACCGTGGGCTGCCAAATATTCGGAGATTGCGCCTTACTTACGTTGACATTGGCACCGGAGACAATGGAAGATCTGCCTCTTGAACTGGATGACTTTATCACACAGAAAGCAAAGGCCATAGGGCTGGCTGGAACTATCGCTATAGACGCTCATAACAGCATCGAAGGGCCTTTTGATCCAGAGGAAGCAGTGTCTTCAATAAAGGAAGCTGTGACATCTGCCTTAGATAAGGCAACAGATCTTGTACAGTCACGTTTTGAAGTAGGCGCTGCACAGATAGTAATGGAACATTTCGGCATCAAGGATGGGATGGGTCCCGGGGGCATATGTGTAGTGATAGTGAAGGTCGGTGATCAGAAGACAGGGTATGTAACCCTTGACGGAAACAATATGGTTTCAGGCCTACGTGAAAAAATGCTTTCAAGCCTTAAGGAACTCGAAATGGACTGCGGGGAAATCTTGACCACAGACACGCACATAGTCAATGCTGTTGTTATGGCTGACCGAGGATATTACCCGATGGGCGAAGTAATCGACCATGACCTATTGGTTGAGCACACAAAGATGGCTGTAGCAGAAGCCTTGAAGAACCTCGAACCTGCTGAGGTATCATGGCTTCAAGAAAACATTCAGGGTGTCAGGACAATAGGCGAGCAACAGATTGATGATTTATCCTTAATGGTCGATAGGGCGGCAAGGAGGGCTAAGAAAATTTCCCCAATTGTTTTTCCAGCGATAGGAATCCTCTTAACTCTCTTAATCATCCTTATTTAAGAATCGAACTCGATGAGGCATAGAAAGACATAAGAAGCTATAGAGAGCTTATAGACTATCCAAAGTTGAGTGTAGATGAGCACAGAGAGTCAGAAAAGGAGGGAGCCCAGTATGGCCAAGGAAAAAGCCCAGAGGAGAACAGAGAAAAGAGTCGAGAAGAGAACTGAAGAGAAACCAGCAGAGAAACCAGTGGTGAGACAAGTGGAAAAAGCTGACGAAGGCTTAGTGCTGGTCGGACAGAAGCCTGTAATGAAGTACGTAGTCGCCTGTTTGACTTCCTTCAATACAGGTGTTAAGAAAGTAGTGGTCAAAGCTAGGGGAAGAGCCATCAGCAGAGCAGTAGACACAGCAGAGCTTCTACGCCGCGCGTTCCTTAAGGACGTAGATGTCGAGAAGATCGAGATCGGCACAGAGGAGATGGAGAGACCTGACAGGCCAAAATCAAATGTCTCCACGATGGAAATAGTGCTGGTCAAAAAGTAAAAGCCCACCGCAAGCAGGATTTTTTTGAATCTTTCAAGCGAAGGTCATTAAGCCAGCCGTTGACTTTTTTCCATGCATGATCCGAACGAAAGGCATGAGCCATCTATGCCCGGCTTCTGTCCTTTCATCTATATGCGATGCGTTGAAAACCCTCATGAGGCTTTACGGCTTTTTGTTCAGTATCGCTGTGTCCGTCGAAGAATCAACATGAAGTTCTAAACGTCCGCCGCTGGATTCTCTAACCTTAGCTCTGAAGACTTCTAGAATTGTACCGCTCCTTATTGTTGACAGCTCGTCTACCTTGCTGTTCCACAAAACAGTCATCACCGTGCCGCTGTCATCTTTGAGCTCTAGATGTCTAACTTTCCCTTCACCACCACCTTCTCTTTCAAAGGTCGACATGGGAAAAACCTCCCCCACGGCACCTAATACATTGACTATTATCTCTTTCCCTGTCAACTCCCCTATCCTCTTAGTGAAGCTGGTCAATGGTGGAAATTCGTCTTTAGGAACATCGGGGGGCGCTAACTCAAGATTTCCCTTCAAGCCGATATTTAATTCTGGTCTTCCATCAAGACCCAAGCGCACATATCCATGCGAAAACCTTACTATCAGACCGGTCAGGTTCTCAATGTTTGTCAAGTCTGCCTTATCATCCCATAGAACAGTTTTAGCCTGTCCGGTCTTGTCGGCTATAAGCAGACGTCTTGCCCTTCCTTCTACCCCATCTGAACGCACAAACTTCTGGAGAGGATTGACAAGAATTACGCGAGCTACGATGGTAACGTCGTTTAGTCCTGAAACGAGATTGTTGATTAGCATATCCTTCCTAAACGTGGATTTTGAAGGCTCAATCCCAAGCTCAGACGCTACTGCACGAGCTGCGCTCTCGCGAGTAAGGAACCCCTTTGCGTTCCTCTCCTTCTCCTCGATCATCTCGATGACTTCTTGCCACGTCAGATCAGGGCGATTCGAAAGTATACGTTGAATTGTCTCTTCAAGCGACATCTTCCAACACTCAAACCGTTCTGAACAAAGAACGCGAGTATATTAAAGCTTATTTGAGTCGAACCTATCAATATTCTTGGGTTAGGCAAAGTGTTTAACTCCGCAACACTCGTCACCTTGGGGTTCGCACTCATCTTCACAGGTTTCATAATCATCTTTCTCACAACTCTCTCAATGTTCTTCAAGGAATACCGTGTTCGCGGCAAGACGAAGGGAGGAGGCCTAGTGATGATCGGACCTATACCGATAGTCTTTGGCACAGATAGAGAAACTGTCAAGATTCTTCTCTTACTGTCAATGATGCTTATGATTCTGGTCATAGTCTTGATGTTGCTTCCACGTCTCATTCTTTAGCTCGGAGCGGACGTTTTTGGCGACCAGAGTATGTGAGATTTGCGGGAAGAGGTCCGCCAGATATGTCTGCCAAGAATGCAGCCGCAATGTCTGCGAGCGATGCTTGGAGCCTCACACGTGGCTCTGCATGGAATGCTATGGGAAGATCGCTCAGCAAGCCCCAAAAGCGGAAGGCATTCCTTTACCATCTTCAATGAGATTTTTCCTCATAGGCCTCTCCCTGATTGTGATAGGCACAGTGATAGTAGCAGTTGCCGCCCTAGTTTACGGCCTCGCTAGCTCCTTGGGCCTAATCGTGCTCATCGGCCCGATCCCAATAGTGCTCGGAGCAGGCGAATATTCCTTCCTGGCTATCATTTTCGCGGTCACCCTTACAATCATAAGCATAGCACTCTTCTTGATCGTGCGGAGACAGAGAGCGGTCAAGATCATACGTCGAGATGAAGAGGACCAGTAGAGACTGTTGTCAAGCGTACACGTGTGAACGCTGGGCTTGCTGGAATGCTGGAGCTTGATATGATAAGAAAGATAAGATGGTAAGCTTTAAGAACATTGTTTGGGGTTATTTGAGCGACTGGTCACAGAATTTCCATACTCATGCGGAAGGTGAGTGTGTCTATGAGAAACCCAACATCGCAACTGCAAGCAAAGCCCAAGCGAGGAAAAGGTCTAATTCATCTTTACACTGGAGATGGAGAGGGAAAGTCCATAACAGCTTTTGGGCTTGCACTGAGATCTGTCGGTCACGGCCTAAAGGTTATCATCATCCAATTCATGAAGGGACGGAAAGATATTGGCGAATACAAAATAAAAGACAAGCTATGCCCAGAATATGAGATTCACCAATTTGGACGCAAAGAATTCATAGACCTAAAGAAGCCAAGCCCCGCTGACTTCAAACTTGCCCAAGATGGGCTTGCCTTCGCCAAGGAAGCCCTGAAAAGAAAGCCGCATCTGTTGATCCTGGACGAAATAAACCTCGCCGTAGCCATTGGTCTCCTCAAACTAAAAGATGTCATAGACCTTTTGGACAAGGCTCCTACATCGACGACTGTTGTTCTGACAGGTAGGATGGCGCCTAAAGAGCTAGTAGAAAGGGCTGACCTAGTTACAGAGATGCGCGAGATAAAGCACCCAATCAAGAA
>CAYURV010000033.1:0-8750 GCA_964447115.1 uncultured Candidatus Bathyarchaeia archaeon | reverse complement strand
GATGAAGGCATCTTTCTAGGGGTTAATTTCACTCGAGAGATCATCTACGATGGGCCTGAAACGGATCGCTGGGGTTCTCCCTTCCTCGTTACACACTCAGCATTACCCATTAACGGTTCATTTTCGGAAGGATCTTATCTCGGTACAGCTTGGATTGCCATGACGTATCAAGGGTTCACCCAAACGCACCTAGAAGTCAACAAGATCTATAAAGCGGTGGGCGTTCGAGACGGTGTCTATTTTATCGGCTTGAACCTCTTCTACCACGCACTATTATACAATAACAGTGCCGAAATAGAGCTTCTCCAAAGCTTATGCACACCCAAAGGCGTAACTGAACAAGAGAGGATAAGCTACGATGTGATTAGGGAAGCTCCCTCTCAGAAAGAATATAGAGTAAGTAGCGACAAGGCATTGGACATCATAGTAAGCATGGCTTGGTCTCCTCACCTGTACGTTATGGTCAACAATAGACCTGCATCAGTCACTGAACAGGACGGTATCATGAAACTGAAACTGCCGCAAGGCGACAACTATGTTACCATAACTTATATAGAAACTCCAATCCACTTTGTTGGTGCTGGAATTACCGGCATTGCTATCCTATCATTTGGTATGGTTGTAGCAAGATCCCATAGGAGGAGGTCTCCATAAATCTTTGAGTGAATATTATGTGTCAAAGAGCTTGGTATTCGTTCGGCGCTTGTCTTCCTCAACTTAACGGAAATCTGAGTCCTGGTATTTTTCGTAGAGCTGCAAGTAGAGGCCCTCCTATAAGAAAGGAGACTAGGACGACGGTCAGATCCTCTACGTAAGAGCCAGCAGCGCCAACTACGAATATGTAGTACACGGTTTCAGGAAACCAGAGAAAGACCATATGCAAACCCATAGGGATCAACAGAAAGATCCTTGTCATTGCATCAGTTACGGTTCCGATGAAGGCGATGAGTGACGTCAAGAAGGCCAAACGCCTCACGTCTTCCTTGAAAATGTTTCTGCAGATTTTGGCTACTGGGTAGATGAGGGCCAAGGCCAATAGAATGTCAAGGATTGGCCATATCGGAAGCCATCTTCCCAACGGATGGATGAAATAAGCCCCTAACATAACTGCGTACAAGGCTAACACAGGCTTCCATTTTCCTTTCGCTATGAGTCCGCAGGCTAGGACGCCTATAGGTTCAGCTGTTACTCCAAACATCCAGAGATCGGTCGGCTTGACGGCTCTGGCTGCAACACTGCCTATAAGAGCCGCTAAGAAGCCGACCCAGGGACCCAGAACCATGCCCTCGAGAGGCTCCAGGTAAATGCTCCAGTTCCGCCACAGATCTATAGAGACGAGGTATAGTGCTGCGTGCGAGGCTGCGAAGACCCCGACCAAAGCGATGTTCTTCGATGAAAAACTCAAACCGGATCGAACTTAATCTCTTACCTAAGGTTAAAACATTTTCCCCAACCAATCCAGACAACATTGGCCCCAACGGCATTGGGTCATCTATGACCCTTTCCGTATCAACAAAGACCCCAACCAGATAACAAGGAAGACATAATAGATTTCCCGGCGGAAAACGATGACAAAGACCAATAGCTAAGAAGACTTTTCTCGGTTATTCTTAGCCTTTTACAGTTATTACTATGTCGAATGTGAAGTGTGTTATTCCTTCTATGGATTCTGAGACGCGAAGCCTCAGCGTTGTTTGGATGACTTCTCCAGGGCTGAGGGAGTTTCCACCGTAGTCCCAACTCAGATCAATGTATCTCGCAGCAGATTCGGGATCCCAATTTTCGGTTGACAGCTGAAGAATAGCTTCCGCATTTCCTTCGTTCCTTACGAGAATTGTAACATCCTTCTGGGAGCCAGGAGTTAGCTCACCCCAATCGATTGAGAACACGTTACCAGAGAGACCTTCATAAACTCCAACCTTAACGCTTCTTAACGTACCTGTGCTCGTAAGAATAATCGATGCCGGCGAAGCCCAAGAAATAATGCTGCCCTCTATGACAATTAGCACAGTAATCGCGGAAAGGAAAAATGCCCTTTGGGATTTTGAAGGAGATCTTCTTCTTGAATAGGTACTTAAAAGCGCGGAAACGAAGAGGTTAAAAAAGCCAAATGATAGCAGAGAAATGAAGTAGCCGGGTTCGATGTGAAAAACGAGGAAGGAGAAGCTGTAAGCCAATACCGTGAATCCTAGCATGGTAACCAAGTAAGACAGCACTATTCTTGCCATCATGCTTTTCACAGAATGGGCTTATCGGTAATCCTTCTAGGTCTAGCTTTCTAATTCTCTAAGCTATCTGATATCTGTTTAATTGTTCTTAAGACTTATGTGTGGAATTCTGTCGAACTTATTTGACTCTTGGTGCCTACGAGACAGTAGAATGGCTGAAGGTAATATTCCCGGATCACGCAGGCTGAGAAATGAACTTCCCATTGCACCTTCCTTCCAAGCTATGTGAATATCTGAATTAGGCTAATATCCTGTTCTCTCCCAATTGCGAAGCTAGTCAGAGAATCTGGAGTAACTGTAAAGTCCAAGATGGCATGATGAGGGTACAGCTGCCAGGTCTACTATAAAGATCGATCAGGGTTTCTAGATATACTCATGCTTCTCAAAATGGTTAGGTGATCTTAAAGTTGTAGAGTCATCCAGAATGTTCTTATGTGATCCGAGCTCTCAATCTACTTTCAGACCCTGCAAATCGTTTCTAACTTCGTATAGATCTAAAAAAAAGGAGGTTCTCTTACGGAATTATGGGCTCTGCTTGTTACTATCCCGGTACATAGAGGCATTGTAGCTGTCTTCCGTAGAGCGTTTCGAGCATCCAGTCATCAATCCCCATGCCTGTGCCGCCATGTTCCCATACCCATCCATTGTTTGGATCGCCGTCAGATATCACCCAACGTTGGAACATCGCTCTCTTGCCCTCGCCCATGTTCCATTCTCCTGGCGCCTCAAGCTTCTGTTCGCGCCAACGGCGCAAATCGAAAGGTGTCAAGAACTCGCCTTGCTTGCCGTCAGGTCCCCACCATTGTATCTTGATGCCATCGTAGCGTTCGTACTGCCCGCTTTCCTGGTTCCAGACCCACGATGTGACATGAATCGGAGGATTCTCAACGTACACTTTGATCGTAGGTGACATAGCGTAGTATATGGGTCCTTGAACGCCCTCCTGGTAACCCTCTGCTTTGGCTTTGACCCAGTATTCTCCATCTGGACCTCGCCATGTCTCCCACATAGCTTCCGCAGTGCCAGTGCCCTCATCATAGTTCATATCACCCTCGTAATGTCTGGGGCCATCAGCAAACCACCAAGTATGTTTGACTTTGATGCCTGGCGCGGTCTTGACGCTAGCTTTGACCGGTACGTTGTCTCTAACTGTCTCTCCGTAAGCCGGAGAATCTAATGTCACTTGTATGGGCGTGATGACGCAGATACGTATGATATACAAGGGACCTTGGTATTCATATGCCACAAACTGGAATCCCGGCAATGGAAGAAGCGATGTGGAAAGTCTGACTATAACAGTACCATTTAGGATAGCGGTAAGATTGAGCGCTGGAAGCTCTCCATAATTCCAGAAAGTCAAAGTAGCGTCCACTCTTCTAGCTTGGATGAAGGCGTCGACAACCCCTTCTGCACTGAGCTGGAACCTCAAATCCCTGGCTCCAAGTTTGTAGTTATCTGTATTCAACTTCTTGAACTCAACAAACGAAACGTTCAAGCCGATTTCCCCAGTCGGTCCTTGTCCTTCTGTCGGCTGCGGCAAGATGCCATTCCACTGTAGTCTCTCTGTCTTGAAGTACTCGAAAAGATCGAAGACTGGATGGATCTGTTCTGGATAGCTGTAGAGCGTCATTTCCAGGCTAGTTCCATCTTGGCCAACCCTTAGTTGCTGAGCGTATACGCTTAAGGCCGAAATGCGAAACATAGTCACTAGGCCAATAACAATAGACGAAACCAGCAAGATACCTAGCAAGGAAACAAACAACGTTCGCTTATGTTTCACTCTTCCCATCCCTCCTTGGTTTGGGTACTATTGTCATAGCGCCCCACACTCGGCGCTCTCCTCTCACTTTGAGAAGACCAGGGGAAAGAAAATCTAGACTTTCTAGATTGTCTTAGCGAGACTCCTCCAAATGCAGTGCTTAGCGTCTCCTCAAAGCGTTCGGTCCAGACTGTGTTTAAAATACGTATTTAGCAATTTGGAAAGTAAGTTCGGTAACAGAGTTCTATCGCATTCAGCGAATACGATTGGTTCTGATACTGCAGTGAATCCGTCTTAAAGTGCGGGGGACGGGGTTCGAACCCGCGCAGGCCTACGCCAGCAGGTCCTAAGCCTGCCTCCTTTGACCACTCGGACACCCCCGCTCTTTCCCTATCGAGATAAACCGTTTTAGCGAGTTGAATATTAAGTCTTTTGGTGGGCTTTTACCTCAATGGACATGGGTCGTAGGCGGGCGCAACATAGAAGTAGAATATGGATCAGAGATTAGTAGGATAGTTACCAAAGATGGTGAAAGGGGCGGTTTGTTTTTCCCAAAATGGAAAATGTCTTCCATTTCCGTTAGAATAGGTTTAAATATCTTTCCAGCGGACTGCTGTCCCAGAGAGTAGGAGAAGAAGTGGATTAAAATGGCTAGAAGGGCTAACAAACTCAATCTTGACCCCAAAATGCTCGCCTCTCTGATCAAGAAGCTCTATGCAGAGAGACGAAAATTGAGGCAATAATAGCCCAATTGAGAGTTGAGGGGATCATAGATGGAGCGAAGAAGTCATGTTGAGATAACGGCCGAGATACTCGATGCTGCCATGAACGGCGCGAGGAAGACGCATATTGTCTACAGGGCTAACTTAAACCACGCGATCCTCGAGAGCTACCTGCAGAGGCTCAAAGTACAGGGCCTAATATCCACGGAGAATGGGAATGAAAGAAAGGTTAAGACCACACTGAAAGGGCTTCGGTTTGTAGAACAATATAGGACGCTCCAAGTTCTCGCCAACTTCTAAACCGTTCATTTCCATCCTAGTCTGCTAGAAGCTCTCGTAAGGTTGAGACTCTTTTCCACGTTTTCTTGCATAGAAGACGAGCAGCCTTTGTTCTAAATGAGAAAAATGATTTAAGTAGAATCCACTATTCATGAACTATATGGTGAGACTGTATGTCCGAGAGGGAATTGAAGGAGATTGGCAAAGTTACCCATTATTTTACGAAGATAGGCGTGGCCGTGATAGAGTTGACTGGCAAACTTTCAGTCGGTGACAGGATTTTCATCCAAGGCTCAACCACAGACTTAGAGCAAGCCGTCGCTTCCATGCAGATAGAGCACAAGAACGTAGCGGCAGCCCAAAGCGGCCAAAGCATTGGGCTGAAAGTGGAGCGAAGAGTAAGGGAAGGAGACAGAGTCTACAAGGTACTCAAATAAACAGGCTCCGATAACTTTGCTACGCTTTAACGTCACTCTCCAACCTCACTTTTTGTTAGATAGGGGAATGCATTCTTCAAAGGGTTAGACGTAGAGGCAAAGCTTCCTTTAATCCAAAAGCAAATTTGGCTATGTTAACTGCAGGCAACTGACTCGCCTGGATCTCAAGACAAGTGAGAGACTAAAGGAATATTTCGACAAAGTCCATGATTACGCATGTGCAGAAAGAAAAACGGTCTGAGAGAACATGATCCGAACCGACATCTGGCTTAAAGAATCCCAACATGTTTCTCCCAAACTTTTACCCTCTTCAGGGAACTGGACCACTATTTAAGCGAACAATTGAAGAAATGGCTAAAAAGGTAGATGTCAAGGGCTAATTCATTTTCATTATTTGCTCAAGCAGGGAACATTGAAAACCGCCATGAATTCTTCATAGGCTTGAGGTAAAATTTATATGATAAGCTGATGAAGAAACAGGCTAGGTCGGTAGCTTTGGAAGAGATGACCGTTAGGCTGGAAAAGTTGGAGACAATGCGTGCAGCCCATGCCCATGCCCTAAGTGAAACGCCTGAGGAAGATGCAAATAGGAAAATCATGGATTGGGCTAAACGCAATAAAGCAATCAGGAAAGGAACCCGCTTGTTTGGAAGGAACACGTATCCAACTGACAACCCAGAGCCTCATGGTTACGAGTTCTTCTTGACAGTTTCAAAAGACATTAAGCCTGAGGGAGACATCGACCTAAAAGAGATTCACGGAGGGTCGTACGCGACTCTCAGATTCACGAATCTAGAAAAGATTGGGGAAGCTTGGCAGAAGCTTTGGAAGTGGTTTGAGGAAAATAAACGTGAACACGTGGGTTTCAAAAAAGAGGAACACGGCTGGGTCGACGGTTACGAGGAACATCTTAACTGGCAGGAAAATAAGCCACCGAATGAGTGGGTTTTCGACCTTTGGGTCCAACTAAAAGAGTGACACATAAAACATCTTAACTGTCACACTTCGACTGAGGATCTGAGTTTGCCATCTTTGATCTCAATCAATAATTCCCGTTGGCATTGACTGCATTTGATTTTCCCTCAAAATTCCAGTATTCGCTGTCATACTAACGTGGGCTCCTTCTTATGTAGAGCTTGGATATCTGGGTGAGATAGTTAGATATGCGAATATAGTAGATGGAGCCTATTATTGCCTGATAGACCGCCAGTGAAAATGCCATGAGTCTCATAGCAAGTCAGGTCGCCAGCGACAAGAATGACTTATTTGAGAGTGAAAGATATTAAGTATAAAGAAACGCTAGATTCACGCTGACACAAAGGCAGCAATGGAAGTAAAACAAGTGAACACTCCATTAAGCCCTTATGCAAAGTTAAGAAGCGTCAATATTGACGATGTAAAGTGGACAAAAATGTTTTGGGCTAAGAAGCTCGATTTATGCCATAAAGTAATGATTCCAAATATGTGGCAACTACTTAAAGACTCAAGTATAAGCCACGCCTATGCAAATTTCCTCATTGCCGCAGGTTTGGAAGTTGGTAAGCATAAGGGTCCACCATGGCATGATGGCGATTTCTACAAGTGGCTAGAAGCTGCTGCCTACATTTATGCTGTAACAAAAGATGAGAAACTTGATCAACTAATGGATGAAGTGATCGATGTCATTAAAAAAGCGCAACAAGAGGACGGCTACATTCATACCCCGGTAATGATTGAACAACGTCTCAAGGGATCGAAAATAGAGGGTTTTCAGAATCCTCATCACTTTGAAACCTACAACCTAGGCCATTTGATGACCTCTGCTTGCATCCACTATCGTGCCACTGGCAAAACTACCTTTCTAGATGTTGCAAGGAAGGCCTGCGACTATCTTTACGGCGTATATAAAGAAAAACCTGCCAAACTTGCTGAGAACGCTATCTGCCCGTCACAATACATGGGGGTGACGGATATGTATCGCACAACTGGCAATACTAAATATCTGGAATTGGCATGTGGTCTAATTGAGATCCGTAATCTAGTAAAAAATGGTACAGATCAAAATCAAGACCGTGTACCATTTCGTGACCAAACCAAGGCAGTTGGTCACGCTGTCAGAGCCAATTATCTATACGCCGGAGTAGCAGATGTCTATGCAGAGACAGGGGATGAATCGCTTTTAAATGCTCTCGAAAAGATCTGGCAGAATGTCGTATACCAGAAAATGTACATCACAGGAGCGTGCGGTGCTCTATATGATGGAGCTTCACCTTATGGCGTAAAAATCCATGAGGAAATACAACTGGTTCATCAAGCGTACGGCAGAGAATATCAACTTCCCAATACGACAGCTCATAATGAAAGTTGTGCAACTATAGGCAACGTGTTGTGGAATTGGCGTATGCTGAACATTACAGGGCAAGCCCGCTTTGCCGACGTTTTAGAATTGGGACTCTACAACGGCGTACTTTCAGCTATCAGTCTCGACGGAAAAAGGTTCTTCTATATCAATACACTTCGTCAGGTTAATGATCTGCCATTTGAATTGCGGTGGTCACGGATGCGAGAACTCTACATAAGCTGTTTTTGTTGTCCGCCCAACATTGTTCGCACAATCGCCAAAGTAAGTAGCTACGCATATAATATATCAGATGAAGGTGTGTGGGTAACCTTGTACGGTAGCAACATGCTTCACACAAAACTTGCTGACGGTTCAAAGCTTCGATTGACGCAAGAAACTGATTATCCTTGGGATGGCAACGTGAGAATTACTATCGATGCGCCAACGGAAAAGAGATTTTCTATGATGCTACGCATTCCAGGTTGGACGACAACAGCAGCGCTGAAAGTCAATGGTCAAGCTATTCGAGATGATTTATTGCCCTGTAAGTACGTTGAGTTGAATCGCATATGGTCGGCAAGTGACACCATCGAGCTAGATATGCCGATGGAAGCTAAACTGATTGAAGCTCATCCCTTGGTAGAGGAGACTCGAAATCAAGTGGCAATCAGGCGAGGTCCCCTTGTCTACTGTTTGGAATCAGTAGATTTGCCGAAGGGGGTCAAGGTTACTGAGGTGGTTATTCCTCGTAATATCAAGTTGAAGCCACGATTCGATGAACTTCTGAACGAAAAAGTTGTCGTCTTAGAAGGAGAGGCCGAAGTTTTTGAAGAAGGTGATTGGGCTAATAAGCTATATCGGGAAGCGCCGGTTCACGAACCGGAGAGGCTAGGCATTAAGATGATTCCCTATTACACTTGGGGAAATCGAGGCATGTCCGAGATGACGGTATGGATGCCTTTAAAATAGGCAGAAAGGCATGTGTTTGGCAAATTTGCTCCTTCT
>CAYURV010000032.1:0-9174 GCA_964447115.1 uncultured Candidatus Bathyarchaeia archaeon | reverse complement strand
GTTTCACGAATAAATCTGTCTTAGCTATTCTGTTTTCTTCCATCTGTCTTCTGCCTGTTAGCGCCTACATGCAACTTGTTGGTGGTGCAACACTTTATGGGGGGCTGATGTTCATTACACTTATTGTTTTCAGCGAAATCTTTAGACTCCTCCGCTCGCCTCTTACAAGACAGGAGCTCTTCATCATCTATGAAATGTCAGGTTTGGCCGCCACTTCCTTTGTCTTCATCTGGATAATTCGACAGTGTTATTATGTACAATCCCCGATCTCATGGTCCTTCAGACTCGGTGGCGTCCCCATTCCTCAGCTCATACCATCTTGGTGGGCTCCACCTATCACTTCTTCGGTCTATGTCACTAGGGAATTGTATCATCATGATTTGGTTGTGCCTTCCTTGCTAGCTTGCTTACAGGGAGGAGTCTTCATGTATCTCACAGAGTTCGCTCTAACTATGATATTTTCATACATGTTTATCGAAGTGGAAAAACTTGAATTCCCTCTCGCGGTTGTAGACGCATCAATCTGCTCCACTTTAGCCGAAAGACCATCGGACAAGATGAGGCTCCTCATATTGAGCGCATTTCCAGGAATGGTCTATGGGAGCATACTCTACGGCCTGCCTCTAGTACTTGGGCAACAGCTCATACCAATACCATGGATAGATTTCACAAAGTTCACCGAGAAGCAACTCCCCGGTGCTCTTTTAGGGATAGGAACCGATATCTCCGTTCTAACATTTGGTTTTCTGATTCCGTTCTCTGAGGCAGTTTACATGTTTGCCAGTTCGGTAATATGCTGGATTTTCATAAATAGCCTTGCGCTGTCAACCTTTTCAAATGTCTTTCCAGAATGGGCCTCAGAGTATTTTCATGGCATGAACTTAGCAACAGTCTACCAACGTTCCTACCTCACCGTATGGATCATACCTTCGATTGGGTTCAGTTTTGCATTAGCCGCAATCTTGCTGCCTTACGGCATCAGAGGGATTTCTAGAACCTTCAAGGAACTATCAAGAGTCAAAGTGTCTGCTGAGACAGGTTACCCTGAGCTGAAAGTCCTGGTAGGAATGTACCTCTTGGGCACACTTGGTTCGGTGGCAACCTTTCACCTGCTAGTGCCAGAATTCCCAGTCATAATCCCGCTGATGCTTTCAACTGGTTGGAGTCTGGTCAATGCCATGATAGCCACAAGAGCCATGGCTACAACTGGATACTCATTTGGTGCGGGCCCCATCTGGAACGTTTCAGTCTACGCGAACGGTTACCAAGGCGTCAAGGCATGGATTTTTTCACCATATATAGGAGGGTCTCCCACTATGGAAGGAGGAACTCCTGGATGGTCCAATATGATCAAGGCGGGATACTTAACTGGGACCAGACCTATTGACTTCTTTAAAGCTCTAGTCGTAGCTATCATAGCATATCACGTATTCAGCTACATATATGCCAGCTTTTTCTGGAAGATAGCGCCCATTCCATCATCAGTATACCCAAACACAGTCATCTCGTGGCCTATTGACATACTCTCAATGGGAACATGGATCACAGGGAAGATAGGTGTTAAACTGTGGCTTCTTCTATACTCCTTCGCTGCAATGATAGGGATCTGCCTTGGGGGCTTGTTTATATCAAGGTTCCTGCATGTGCCCTTCTCGCCTGTTGCAGTCGTTACCGGGGCTTTAAACCTCCCACCGTATATGATTCCAATGTTCATTGGATCCGTGCTCAGTCGGTTTGTAATTCCAAGATTTGTGAAGAAGGAATACTGGAGAGAAAACCGTGGAATCATCATCGCAGGGCTCCTCTGCGGTGAGAGCATTGTTGTAGGAATTGGCATAGCCGCTTCCATCGCATCTAAGGCGACATGGATAAAGCCATATTAAAAAATTTCAGTTAGAAATTTATGGAAGGAAGACTCATGTTTAGAGCAATGGATCTTCCATGGATTTACCAAGTGGTAATTCTAACCCTAGCTCTTGTCTCAGGATGGGCGCTCATCATCTACATAATTTTCAAGCCTAGAAGATCGGTAATAGAACGAAGACGGACAGCGCCACAACATAGCAAGCCTGTAACAAAACTGTCGCCTCAATTAAAATGCATAGGACTGTGACGTGTTAGCAGGAGAAATGCTCAACAGCTCTTTGCATCTTAATATGATAAGCATTAGTGCAGCCAGTTCATTGAGATGATTGTAGTGGTAAATTTTGATGCAGTTTTCCTTCATCCCCCCGCATGGGTAGCTCGTCAACGATTGAGTAAGCTGGTTAACATCCTTACGGGAAAAAAGCGCTTTAACAAGTATCCTATTATGCCGATGGGTGTTTTTAGCCTCGCCTCTTGTCTGGATGCAGAGGGATTTCAAACCAAGATAATCAATCTGGGCTTGGAACACTGTCTGAATCCTTCCTTTAACCTAGAGGAGAAAGTCAGGTCAATTAAAGCGACCGTATATGCAATTGACCTCCAATGGTCGATACACTCGAGCGGCGCGATTGAGGTCGCGAATTTATGCAAAAGGCATCACCCTGATAGCCTTGTGGTCCTCGGCGGTTTCACTGCAACATGGTTCGACCAAGAGATTATCCAAAACCATACGTCTGTAGATGTGGTCGTTCGCGGAGAGGCAGAAGAGTCCATGACTCGACTTGTGAAGAACTACGTTAGCGGCGAGGATTTCAGCAACGTAGAGGGGATAACATATCGCCAAACGAGTTCCTTAAAGAGAAATCCGATAGGCAAACCGCCCTCAAATCTTGATAGATTCGATTTCATCCGCCCAGATCTTATTGATAGGTGGGACCAATACCTCAAAGTAAACGCCATAGGATATAACGAACAGGCACCCCCTACCTTCTGGTTGCCTATCGCTAGAGGGTGCCCATATAACTGTATCCACTGTGGAGGCAGTCGGGAATCTTATTATCTTGCTACTGGACGAGATAAGCCGATTTTGAGGTCTCCAGGGAAAATCGTTGGAGAGATCGAAAAACTAGTAGAGAAGGGCGTTAAGGCTGTCAACTTTAGCCATGACCTGCAAATAGATGGAAAAAGCTATTATTCAAAACTCCTCAGGGAAATTCGGGAAAGAAGACTGGACATTTCTGCGTACACAGAGATTTTTCAATTACCATCCCAAGATTTCATCGAAGAATATGCCAAGACTTTCACCTACCCGTGTATTGCTATCTCACCGGAGTCGGCATCCGAAGAAGTGAGAAACTTTGTGGGAAAGCTATTTTCCGATGCTCAGCTTTTCAAGGCTCTTGATATGTTAGAAAGATCGGAGATCGACACATTGCTTTACTTTTGTGTGGGCCTCCCTGGCGAAAGCCATGAATCATTTGAGGTGTTCAAGAGATTAGTTAGAAAGATACTTTATAATACAAAGCGCGCATTAGTTATTCCGCCTTTTCCATACACAATCGACCCTAACTGTCTCATGGCAATCCACCCCGAGAAGTTTGATGTAAAACTCATCTTCAAGACGTTCGAAGATTACAAGATGATGTCAAAGACCTCGGGAAGCTGGGAAAAAAGCATAGGTCACGAGACCAGTAAGCTTTCTCGACGCGACATCCACAAACTCACAGTTCGATCTAACCAGCACGTAACACGAATCGCACGTCTGAGGCGAAAGGAATCAGACATGAAACTACTATGACAAGCCTACCTGAGTTGCAGGTTATCCGATAACAATTCGCGGAATCTCTATCAGACTCACACCGTCGTGCAGAGAAGGCTGACAGGCCACTTAGAGGCATGAAAATTTTTATATGGTGAGTAATCTCATTGAGGATTGGAGGAATAACCTTTGGACATTAAAGTTGGTTTCATTGTCTGTGGCGTACATGCTGAAGTTGAAGATGCTTTAGGCAGGCCTATGCTTGATATTCAATTAGTTGAGAATGCCTTCAATACACTCAAAAACGCCGGATTAACCGTATATCGAATTAAGGGGGTCCTCTCAAGAAGCGAAGAGTTCGAAAAAGCATTGAGAGAGTGCAAAGAGCAAGATGTCGATTGTGTTGTATTCTATGCGGCTACATGGCTTTGGGCCTCTGAAATTTGGGGCGCTGCACTGGCCTTTGGAGGACCAATAGCGATTTGGTGTGCTCCTACCGCCGTCGGTTGGGCGACGGGTGGTGCGTTGGTTCTGCATGGCGCCCTAGACGAGATTGGAGTTAAACATGAACTCTTTTACGGCTATCCCGATGATGAGAGAACCATGAATGATATGATGGCGTTTATCAGGGCCGCAGCCACTGCTAGCAGACTTAGAGATTCCAGGCTCGGTCTTGTAGGAGGGTATAGTATGGGCGCTGTTACAGGAGCTACAGATATTCCTCAGGTCATGTCGAAGTTCGGCGTGAAAGTTGAGCATGTAGATCAATTCGAACTGGTAAAACGGGCGGAAGCTTTTTCAAGGGGGAATGTAGAGGACACATATAACAAGTTGAAGAAAAGCTACGGTAACTTGCCGAAACTCGACAAAGTTATGGAAAGGTCAATTAGATTATACATTGCATTGAGAGATTTGACGTTACAGAGAAAGTTTGACGTTACGGCTGTCAAGTGCTTTCCGGAGCTCGGCGACAACTACGCAACTGCCTGTCTTGCCCAGAGTCTTCTACCCGAAGAGGGGCTAGTCACTTCATGCATAGGTGATGTCAATACGGCGCTTTCAGCGTACATACTGCACCTTTTGAGTGGGGGAGCCACATTTAACCCAGATGTGCAGCGAATAAAGAAGGACGAAGGCATTGTCATACTTGCCTCCGACGGTGCTGCTCCGCCTTCGCTTGCAGCAAACCCAGAAAGCATAGTTTTGAAATGCAGAGGCTTGGCAACAGAAGGCGCGGCAGACGGCATCAGCATTGGATTCATATGTAAGCCAGGTCCGGTTACACTGATTCGTTTGTGCAGGATAAAGGGGGAATACTGTATGCACATAGCTTCTGGAGAGGCTTTTGTACCTGAAAATGCAGAAGAACTACTGAAGGAATGCGGATTTCCTCACTGGCCTCACGCCTTCATAAAGCTCAAAGGTGATGTAGAGGCTTTCATACAGAATCAGAGGAGCGAGTACATATCCATGTGTTACGGCGATTATAAAGAAGAATTGGTGGATCTCTGTCATCAACTGGAGGTAAGACCTATCGTAACTAGCTGGTTTGCCCCTTTTCCCTCTGAGATTTTTTAGTACTTATCCTTAAGTCTTTTGTGGACTCAAAAAGAGATCTATTTAAAGCCCTTTAGATATGCTGCTTCTGCTTTGAACATTTCATCGACCATTTTTTGAGTTTCATCGATTGTTAGTATTGCGCTTGTCAACGGGTCAAGCAAGATCGCTTGAAAAGCTAAAGTCTTGTCCTTCTCAACAGCTGCCTTAGTCCCTAACTGCTGGACGTTAATGTTCGTTTGGTTCAAGGCTGCACATTGAGGCGGCAAGGCGCCGACATAACAGGGATGAATACCATTTTTGTCGACTAGGCATGGGACCTCGACAACGCACCCCTGCAACAGATTGGTTATAAGTCCTTTATTCTTGACATTGACATTAACTCGTCTGGGCGTACCAGTTTCCAACGAGTGTATAATAGATGAAGCGTACTCGTGGCTCCGTCGGATCGGTATCTTTTTATCACTGGCGACCATCTGCCTTAACCCTTCGTCCCAATTCTTCCTAGCTTTCTCCGTCCACTCGGGGGCTTGAAGATGATAAGTCAGTTTGTATCTCTCGAAGAGCTCAGGCCGCTTCCTAAAGTAAGGAACATACTCCGATACATGCTGACTTGACTCAGTGTTAAAGTAGCCGAACGCCTTGAAGATTTCAACTCTGACCACATCTGGACCAGCCCAGTGGGCATCACGCTTCAGGTAAACCGAGGAATCCCTAAACTTTTCCCTTAGTAATGGGTAAGCGTCCTCTCCACGCCACTTGAATTCCAAGAACCACGCCATGTGGTTTATACCTGCAACCCAATAAGAGATCTCGTCTATTGGCGCACCAATATACCTCGCAAGATCTGAAGATGTATCTTGAACGCTGTGACATAAGCCCACGCTTTTTATGTGAGAGTAATCGTTCATGGCCCAGCATATCATGGCCATGGGGTTCGTATAGTTCATAATCCAAGCATCTGGACAGAGTTCCTCCATATCGTGGCATATGTCTAACATCAGGGGTATATGTCGTAGGGCATAGAATACGCCGCCAGGCCCTAATGTGTCTCCGATGCCTTGCTTGATTCCGTATTTTGCTGGGATCTCTAGGTCGAGAATATTCGCCTCGATTCCCCCAGCTCTAATTGAGACTATGACGTAATCAGCGTCTTTCAACGCATTTCGACGATCAGTAGTCGATTCTATATTAGCTTTAAGTCGATTTTGATCTACTATTTTCCTTGCAAGCGCCGTGACTAGATCTAGTCGTTCCTTATCAATGTCCATCAAACTTATCGTGATGTCACTAAACTCAGGATAAGATAGAAAGTCTGTTATTAGATTTCTCGAGAAACCATGACTTCCTGCACCGATCAACACAATCTTCAATCTTTATCTCCTCTTGAAACTCAAGTGCAAACTTGATTTAAATTTTATGCACACATAGGGGGATTCCTGACTGTGCTGGTCTTGACGTTGCATCAGCCTTTAGCGATGCCTCCTTCGTGCCTCAGTCGGCATCGTTACCTGAATCCTGATTTCTAAAATAAGACGTTCTGAGAAAGAAATCTCATAGTTGCAGTAAAGAAAGATGAAAGGAACATGCTGATGGTATAGTATTAAAATTTAATACAAAAAAAGAGGGGATTGCGGGAAGGCAATTAAAATATTTTCCATCGTGGAATCAACATTGAAACTTTTTTTCGATAGTCTTCATATTCTTTGCCAAATTCACGGATTAGCTCTCTTTCCTCTTTTTTTGAAATTAGGTAGATCAATGTGACCAAGACTGGAGTGAAAATGGTAGAATACAAGACTGAAAGAAGAACAGATATTCCTATGTGTGCCATAATCCAGCCTAAATATTGAGGATGCCTTACGGTTGAATAAACTCCGGTGTATAATATTTTCTTTGGAGAGCAATGTGTTTCAGCCAATTCCATGCCAGTTTCTCTTACACCTTCAATCCCAAACCAGGCTCCAATTACGATTAGAGGTAAAGAAATTATTAAATGAAGAATAGGATAACCAGAAATTGAAAATGCTGTAAATATTGGAATGATGAATGATGGTTGAGGCGAAACCCATAGCCCCGCCCAGAATATGAACTCTAATGATGAAGCCACTCCATAAATCTTGGCAATCCGTACTCCTTTTTCCTCTCCATATTTTTCTTGAAGCTTTATATGTTCAACCGATTTCAAGTGAAGAAAAATTCCTATAAAGAAACCTGTCGCAGAGATGAAAAACCATAACATTTTCCTTCCTCAAAGCAACCAAAGTAAGTTAGCTAACTATACAATGGGGTATTATTAGCTTATTGTGTCGTGACATATCGCTTATGTGCTACGACACAAGTCATCATTTCTCATGTTTTAACCTTTAGACCACTTGTATGCATGCCAGACAATCAGGACAGCAATTATAACTTTTAAAACCTCAAGCAGTATTCCGATAGAAGAGGTAAATGTTACAAGAGATCCAGCTAAACCCAGGATTGTGAGTCCCATATAGATTATGCCCATAATGAGATTCACTTTGCGATTTAATGAATCCTTAAGGATTATGGAGAGTAAAGCCATGAGTGAAAAAACCACCAGCAAAAAGATGATTGATTCAGACGTCGCCATATTAACGATTACCAACCAGGTCACCCAAGCAACTGCCAAAAAAATCCATAGAACTGAAAGCTTTACCTTCACAGAAGAAATATCCATGGTTATTTTTCCTTCTTTGGCGTGGGTACTGCACCAAGTTGCTGCATAAAGCCTAGTGAGTCATACCTTTCCCAAGTTTCTATAAATTTTCCGCCAACAATGTGTTCGATGTTGACTCCCCAAACCGTTATCTTCTTGTTAGTAGGGGGGATGCCACCAATTTCACCTTTGTGTGTACCAGTCATTGTCCAGCGCGCCACTACCTTGTCTCCTTCAACGACCATATCATCAATGGTGAAATGAACGTCGGGAAACGCGCTGTAGAACTCACTTGTAGATTGTTTGTAGTCCTTAAGACCACGAATTTCCTCGCCACCACCACCGTGAAAGACATAGTCAGCGACATGTAACTCATCTATAACGGCCAATGCAGCTGCCTTCCCCTTGTTTGCCTCTTCATACTAACGACGCTCGAGTGCTTTGATTTCCTTTGATGACATGACATATCACCTCCTCTCTATTTCTCCAGTATGCTTTTCAAGTTCTCTAACTGTCTCTCCATATCCTTCTCGGTTATTCTCTGAGCGACCAATTTGTCTAGGAACTTGCCGAGAATCCCCCATGACAGTTCATAGTCCGTCCTTTGTGTGAGTTTAGTTCCCTCCTCTACGGGTTCTAAGGTATATGTCAGCATGTACCTGGGGGAAGTTTTACCTCCTTTCCCCTGAATCGTAATTTTCGTGTTTTCGAGACTCTCCATGATCTCAAAATGCACTTCCCCTTCCCCCTTTATAGTCGCGTGAGCAGATGCACCCACGCGATACTTGTCTTTGGGAGTACTCACCTCAGTAGTGTACTCCACGTTCTTCATAGATCCTTCATTCCATTCTGGAGCCCTGTCTATAGCAAGCATTTCCCAAACCTTCTCAGGTGGAACCTTAATTTCAACTGACTTTTCTATCCTGCCCAAAATATCACCTCCTAATTTTCAATCGATTTCTAGTTATCTCTTTTTGGAATTTGACATTATTTGTCGCATTCTTGTGCGTGTTTTTTTGTGTGTGTGCATTTAAATTTTATCGCATATTAATTTTTTCTAGGATGAGTACACTCTTACGTACGCTTATTTTTTATAAAATCTTGGTAAAACGTTTTTCTAGTCTTCCAGCCATTTTATGAGCTTTTTCCCAGAGGTTACTGCCATCTTATTTTTTTGCAGCAGAGCGAAAACATAATGGCTTGAACCAGGAGGTGAAAAAATCCTATAGTGTTTAACATAAATTATAGCATCCTTATTATATATACAAGTCTCTGAAAAAGGTTTGGTGAGGTTCGGGCGTATGTCTGACCT
>CAYURV010000031.1:0-9206 GCA_964447115.1 uncultured Candidatus Bathyarchaeia archaeon | reverse complement strand
GCGCCTGTCTGAGCGAGAGCCAAGCCTTCCTTGAGCCGTGCTTTGGGCATGAAGATGGCTTCCGTTAGGACTTTCCTGATTCTATTGGGCGTAGGCAAGCCTTCAAGAAGAATCTTTAGTCCAGACGAGGTCTTACCGAAGTTTCCCGTGACTGCTAATATGTCATCGGGCATGGCTCCGCCTCGTTTCACTAAACCTTTCCTGTCGCAGACCCCTAAAAGCGAACAGCTAATGACTAGGTCAGAAGCCTCGTTTGTGTCGCCGCCAATAACGTACGTGCCGTATTCCCGGACTCCTTCATTCAAACCCAAACCAATCTGCTCCACATCTTCATCCGTGAAGCTCTTTTCTAAGCCCACAGATGCCAAAACGGCGAGGGGCTTAACTCCTTTGGCCGCAAAGTCGCTGATGTTCATCACAATGGCTTTGCGGGCCGCTTGTCTCAGACTCATCCCAGGCGGGACATCGGTCCTGCCGACAAGCATATCAGTCTTAACCACAGCCAGCTTGTTTGCATCGAGGTTGATGGCCGAAACGTCGTCGCCGAATGGGACAGGCATGTTTGGCATTGTGTCCAAGCATTTTATTATTATGTCTATCACTTTCCTCTCGCCGAGCTCTCCAATCGATCTCATTTGAGAAGCCTCTATTTATGAAGAACCTGATAGAAGAATGGTCTCTGCTTCTTTAAGAGCGTTCGCCTAGATAGTATAGTGACCGAAAGGAAAGTACAGATATATCTAAGTGTTTCCTATGAGTATCTTTGTCTGCCTCGGTGGCTTAGCGGTTAGAGCAACGGCCTCGTAAGCCTGGACAGAGAGAGCCGTGGATCGCGGGTTCAAATCCCGCCCGGGGCTCCAAATATGAGAGTGGAGGCTTACTTAATCAGTCTAATATTGAACTCATTCTTTATCGATTTAATATGCGTAAAATGAACATCCGCGGTCAGAAGCAATAAGCCTCTTCTTAGGCAGATTGCAGCTATTACGATGTCAATAGCTGGCACAGGCTTACCTATCTTAAGGAGAGAAACCGCTATCTTCAGAGCTTCATCATAGTCTTCAACTGTAGGGTATAGTATGCCAAGTTCTTTGAGATCTAACGCCTTTGGAAACTCCACAATGTTCAATATAGTTGTAAAGCCTCTAGCCGCTTGTTTTCCGCTTTTTAAAAGATTTATGAGCGCACTTGTATCGTAGAGGACCTCTTCCATTCGAGCTCCCTCATCATTTCGTAATGCTCAATAGCCTTCTCCAAGCTTATGGAGCTCACATCCAGTTTAGACTCCCTTAACAGCTCAGCCAACTTATTCGAGGACACGACTCCACGTTCCATGGCCTCAAGCCTTCCCATGTACTCTGCTAATGCCTTTCTCACAACACCGCTCCACTTCACTTCAGAGTATCTCTTCATTTTTCTATACAGCTCTTCTGGGATGGAAACTGTTATGTTCGGCATACACTATTCAAAGGAAATCACATATTTAAGTATTTTCACAGAAATTTAATTTTACACAGATTCAAGAAAATGCATTACCATCACCGCCCATAGGCTGACCAAAAAGTTCACTTGTACACACTCTTATACGTAGGTAAATTTCTTGACGTAAACAAGACCCAGTAAGCGGTTGTTGCCAGTTCAAATCCCGCCCGGAACTCCAAATTGAGATTTACTAGAAGGGTGATAAATGGGATTAGACGTTATTTTTGGTACGCTACCTTGCGTAGGAGTATTGCATATACAACTATTGTTCTTTCTGATCCCAGCTCGAATAATATCCTGAATTTGCCTACTCGAAGCCTATAATAGTTCTTGTACCCTCGTAACTTCTTGATGTTGAGTCTTGGAGAGAAGCCCTCATCCCGTAAGATGTGTAAGGCGACAATTATTTTGCTTCGTTCATCTCTGCTTAGTTTTCCAAGTTGGTTAGAGGCTTTCTGCTCAAGGAAGACCTGATGCCTTCGCAAGCAATTACTTCCCCTTCTCAAGGCTCTCAATCGGTATGAGCTTTAAGATTCCTTTTTCTTTAGCCTCATTGTATTCCTCAATGGCCCTAACCTCATCTTCTAAGGGCTCTTCTAATCCGACGAGTCTTTCCTCAACGAGTTCCTCTAATCTTTCAAGTTTTTCGCGAACAATCTTTACCTCTTCTAAAACTTCCTTCAGAACGCTGCTGGACATCTTAACTCAATACATTGACTGAGATCGGATAATATAAGGCTTTGTGGGTCCTCTTAATGAGTTATCCACCTAACAAAATTGATACTTAACTAGAAATTGAAGTTTCTGGACCAATCTTTGAACCTAGCCGGGGCTCTTTTTCAGGTTTGCCACATACTTCTGGAGGTTTCTGCTTCAGGTAGCTACGTTGGCAATGTCTTTGAGTATTGCCAAGGTGCTGTCCTTTAAGGCTTGCCTCTTGAGGTTCTTCATGTCAACTTCAGTGAATCTCAAGATCGCTCTTATGTCATCTATGTCCTTGAGGGCTCTCTCCTTGAGAACAGTTGCTTTTATCATGCGCAGTTTCATACGGATCAAGTCTTCAGGTGTTTGGTAGAAGGTGGGCAAGCCCAGTATGGAGCCGACTTTCTTCCGAAGATTCTCGGTGGAAAAGATGATGTCCACAATGAAAGGAGATTTGCTATCTTCGAATGTGGCTATCCTAAACTCCGATTTAAGAGCCACATCGATTTTCTCTTCATTAATACGTAGTCCCGCTTTCCTCAGCGCGGGAACAAGCTTGGTCCGCAATTCATTGTGGGAAACTTTCACCACTATGTCGATGTCCATTGTAGTCCGCGGCGTGCCATAATAGCTTGCTGCCAAAGCCCCGGTGAAAATGTAGTCAAATCCAGCAGTGTTGAAGTTCCTGACGATCCTTTTGACCAAGCCTTCAAAAGTCTCCAGTTTCTATACCTCACGTCCTCGCCCTTTCGAAAACATTATTCTCTCTCTAACCCGTTCTAAGAGTTCCTCTTTTTTGATAGTCGGATGCTGGTCCCTTATGGCGTCAGCACAAACGCGAACAGACACATCTATCATACCAATGGAAAGATTCACTTTTTCCTCAGGCTTCAACTCACGCAAAACAAAAGCGCCACCAGAGTTCTAAGATAGCATGTTCAGCTCTAAGAACCATATCATTTCCAAGCATAAGAATTATGTGGTTTCCATCCAAGCTGTGGATCGCGGGTTCGAATCCCGTCCGGGACTCCAAGTATGCTTCTATCTGCTCCATTGAATGATGTTAAGAAGGATTTCCGCACGCCCGTTGTAGTTCCCATATATCCATTCATTTTTCGATGCTATTTATTTTTTCTTTTGCGTTGCGAGCATAGGCGGGTGCGCGCCAGATTTCGAGCAACATACGAATGTTGAAAGAAAGATGTATATGAACGGATACTTACGTCTA
The DNA here is from genome assembly GCA_964447115.1 of uncultured Candidatus Bathyarchaeia archaeon. Taxonomy (GTDB): domain Archaea; phylum Thermoproteota; class Bathyarchaeia; order Bathyarchaeales; family DTEX01; genus CAYRBK01. Next base: position 5,794 of record CAYURV010000031.1, on the reverse strand, counting down.
CGTTTGGGTTTTGGGACTAAAATTAATAAAGCTAGATAATCAATTCTGAGCAACAGGTTGATAATCAGATGCTTGACGGCCTTACCGGACTCCTCAAAGGATTAGATAGAAGAGTCAAAGTCTCTCTAACAGCTGCGGGAGTGTATAACTTTTGTTTACAACTATCTGCGCAGTATGACATGTTATTCGCTCAAGCTTTAGGTGCTAGCGGTACTGATATAGGGTTAATGAATTCTTTCGGCGCAGCAGTAAACGCTACTGCTTCAGCCCCTATAGGTTCGGCTGTTGAGAAATATACCGTTAAGAAGATTATGCTTCTTGGCTATGTTTTTGACGCCATATCTGTGATTATCTTCATTTTAGCTGGGAACTGGTGGGCGCTGATACCCGCTTTTGCTATGCGTGCTCAACTAATCAGAAACGCGCCCCTCACAGATATAATCCTCATCACATTTACGGAGCCTCGGAAAAGGTCTACTGTCATGAGCCTATCACGCGTATTCTGGAGCACAATAAACGTCTTTGCACCAGTGACAGCAGCCATAATTGTTGCAAGTTTCGGGGGGATAAATGCTCAAGGCATACGTCCACTATATTATATTCAACTTGTTTTGTATATGGCTGTTTTTTTCGTTATAGCCAGGGGATTAGGATCAACCTCAGTCCATGGTAACGGAAAAAAGGATGAGTCTGACCGGATAGAGACCAGCCTGATTAAGGATTATCGGGAATTCCTCAGAGGTGAAAAATATCTTAGACGGTGGATACTGATAAGAGTATTTCGGGATGGCAGTCAGGCATTATCAATGTCATTTATTTCATTATGGATGGTTAACAATAAGGGTGCTACACCTGCCATTCTTGGGATTGTGAGCGCCGTGTCAATAATAGCTGCAATGTCCCTGCAGATTCCAGCTGGTAGACTATCTGATAAATTTGGTCGAAAAAAAACCTTTTACCTGTTCACTCCATTCTATTATCTAGGTACACTTGCGCTAATCAGTGTCCCGAGCCCTGAATACCTCATCTTAGCCGGGCTTCTAGGAGGAGTAGGAATGGGCATGGGCATAGGAGGTGTTGCCTTTACTCCGTTCATAACTATGTGGTGGGAGATGGCTCCAGCAGAGAAGAGAGGCAGATGGTACGGATTAGAAGGCCTCATAATGGCCACTACAAGGATTCCCGCTTCTATTATTGGAGGCATTCTGTGGGATCAGGGGCTTAAGATAGAAGTCCTACTATTTCCAATCTTAATAGATGTTCTAGTGGTCGTCCCGCTCTTACACACGATCCCTGATACGCTAAGATCCAAACAATAGCGATAAATCTCTATTCCTCTAGCGTATAAAATCTGAAGTGAATGAGATTCTGTCTTCCCACTACGCCATCTTGATTTGAGAGTCCTTTCAAGTTAACGCATAGCGCCACGCCGAAGAGAACAAGTGCTACTACTAGAGCTACAATTTCAACTCATACCTTTCTTCAGTCAGCAATCTGCCCCAAATTTGATGCGTTTTTTCCTCTGTTTTTACGAAACCAAACGACTTATAGATAGCCGTTGCTTTTTTCAGATCACTCACAGTCCAGAGAAATACCAGATCATAACCAGCCTCTTTACAGAAATCTACAGCCTCTCTCATAAGGCGTTTACCTAACCCGATACCACGACAATCTGGATGTACCAGTAACCATCTTAGCTGAGCTTCATTGTTCGTATGCCTTACTATAGCAACCGAACCAACGATTTTTCCATTCAATTCTGCAACCCAAATCCGCTGCCTAACTTTATCTTTTGACAAAGCAAACTCACTAAGAGGTATGGCTACATAGGGTTCAAATGTTGCGTCGAAGCCATACTCCTGAGCATACAATATTCCGTGAAGATACACTATATAGCCAAGATCTCCTGGCCTCAACTCTTGCCGAATAATAATGCGTGGGTGTGAGTTATCCAAAGACATGATTACCATTAAACGATTCTTTCTTGGGGTTATTATCTTTTTGAGCTTTGCAAATGGTGGTTTTTCTTCGTTTTCAGGGTTATTTTTCATTGTCGTTTTTGCTGCCTGAAAGCTTTGCGAGATGAACTGGAGTGTGTACAATGATTCTTTGGTCATGAGGGATGAGATCCTCTTAGACTTCTCGGCTCTTGAAGGTTAGGAGCTCTGGTACGAGGGGCAGACCATTCACCTATCTAGACTCGTTAATCAGGCTTCTAGCTCCGATTAGGCTTCTGTTTCACCTTATCGATCGAAGCGTTTTTTCTCAATGAGACTATCTCCGAGCGCCGTCCACATAAAACCCTTCTCGTACGATTCAACATCAAAACCAAAAAAGCTTAAATGACTTGTAGGAAAAACTAGTCATCAGATGATTAGTATATGTCTACCTCATCAGAAGAAATTAGGAAAGGTTTTGGCAATCCGCCAGAGGAGTACCGGCCTCGGACGCGTTGGTGGTGGCCTGGTAACGCCGTGACAAAGGAGGAAATTGCTTGGGAACTACAGCAGATGCATGAAAAAGGCATGGGTGGAGTGGAGATTTGTAGTGTCTGGAATATGTATGAGAAGGGAAACATTCCGTATCTCTCCGAAGAATGGCTGGATATAGTAAAATACACTATTCAGACGGCAAAGGAACTCAAAATGTCAGTGGCCTTGACGTTTGGTCCTGGATGGACTTTCGGAGGCTTTTGGGTCAAACCAGATGATCGAAGTAAGAGCCTGGTACCCGCTTGGGTAGAGGTGGATGGACCGAAGGCATTCAAACAAGCAGTTCCAGGATCTGATTGGGTACCAACCCTAATAGGCCTTCCCTTCACTGAAACACTTCCTTCTGAAATTCCGTCTATAGACTGGATGAAGCAAAAACTCGTGGCATTGATCGCAGGTAAAATTATTGGCGAGAAACTGGAAGAAAAAAGTCTGACGGATTTAACCTCAAAAGTTAAAGAAAACCATCTTGACTGGGAAGTTCCAGATGGACGCTGGCGAATTATGGCTTTCTGGCAGAGATTTACTGGACAACAGAATCAGGCGCAGAATTACAAACCGGAAAACTGGTCCTTAGACCACTTTGACAAGGCAGCTGTAGAGCGTTACTGCAACTATTTAGGAGGAAAGTTTTATGAGGCTTTTGGGGAGGAGTTTGGAAAGACTGTGGACTCTTTCTTCTGTGACAGCTTTGAAGTAATGGTGTTGCCAAACGGCACCTATTGGAGCGATAAATTGTTAGATGAGTTCAGAAAGTTTAAGGGATACAATCTCACAAGGTATCTTCCAGCTCTCTGGTGGAATATTGGCGATTTAACCCCACGCATTCGCTACGATTTTAACGAGTTCTTAGACTATATTACCATCGAATGGTTTTTCAAACCGTATAATGGTTGGTGCGAGAAAAACAATGTGCAAGCCCGTATCCAACCATACTTTTACGTTGAGGAACTGGTTAAAGGCGCTGGTATGACGCATAGACCGGAGTGCGAGATAACTCACGCCTATTTCGACGTGGTGATTAATCCACGCAAAGCTGTAAGTTCAGGCGCACACCTTTACGGGCGTAACATAGTCTCCGCCGAGGCGTATACGTTCTTGCACATGGAGCGTTATCGCGAAACACTTGAGGAATTAAAAATAGCTACAGACGGGTTCGTGCGGGATGGGGTCAACCAGATTTACAACCATGGCTACCCTTACTCCCCAGAGAGAGATGTCGCCCCAAGCAGACAAGTTCCTTGGGCTAACCTCATTAATCACCAAAACATTTGGTGGAAATATTACCCTCACTTAACTAGCTACATTAGCCGCGTCTGCTACATGCTTCAGCAGGGAGAGTTTGTAGCCGACATTGCCATATACACTCCTCAAGCCACCGCGTGGACTAAGAGAACGAGCGGACACGCACCTCCAGAAATGCCGTTCTCATTTCCGATACTTAACTATGGAGATCTAGGCAGAAAATTGGTGGCGAACGGCTACGATTTCGATGTTATAAACGACGACGTCATTCAGGACCGCGCCAAAGTTCAAGATGGAAAAATCAAAGTACGCCACAACGAGTACAAGATCCTGATCCTGCCCGCTATTGAAGCGATTCCTCTTGAAACCATGAAGTTCATCCGCGAGTATGTTCAAGCAGGCGGGATTCTAATCGCCCTCGATACGCTTCCTAAAAGTTCAGTGGGTACAGAGAACCAAGAGAAAAGTGACCAAGCAATTCAACAAATGGTTCAAGAACTCTGGGGAACCATACGCCCGGGCATGTTTATGTTTGGCATTTCTTCGCACTCCTTCGGCAAAGGTTCCACCTATTTCTTCCCTGGAGTCATCACTAGAGAGTTCTTCAGTCAGAGTGGTGCCTTCTTCAAAGTTTTGAGGAATCACCTAACCCCAGATTTTGATTTAGAAGAGATGAAAGAAGAGGGCTTTCCTTTTCTAGACGGGAGGAAAGAAAGCGAGGGCTTAACCTTTGTTCATCGCAGAATAGGTGACACAGATGTGTATTTTGTCACCAATATGCAAGACAAGCCGAGCGATATTCCCATTACCTTCCGTGTGAAGGGAAAACTTCCTGAAGAGTGGAATCCCTATACTGGTCAGACTTCTATGATCTATTACTATAATGTGACAAACGAAGGCATTCGCATTCCCCTTCGATTTAAAGCCTACGAGTCTACCTTCATACTCTTCGTGCCTGGAAATGATCAACTCCACGTTACGGCAACAAACTTGACGCGAGTAGAAGACCTAACTGGAAACCAGTTGAGAGGGTTGACTGATGAAAATGGACTCATTACCGTGACCCTGAAGAAAAACAGGACAAGCAAGACAGTAACTAAGCAAGTGCAGGAACTAGCTGCTCCCTACGCTGTTTCTGGCACTTGGAAACTGACTTTGGAGGGGAAAGACTTTCCGAAAATTAAGAAGACCCTCATCAATCTCGCCTCATGGACAGAAGACCCTAAAATCAAACATTTTTCAGGCACAGGTCGGCACGAAATCGACTTCGATATTTCCAACGACTATATTCAAAAGGATATTAAACTTACTCTTGACTTGGGCAAGGTTGGCAATGTAGCTGAGGTAGAGCTGAACGGCGTAAAAGTTGGAACAGCCTGGATGAGACCTTACAGATTAGACATTACCAAAGCGGTGAAACAAGGTAGAAACCATCTCGTAGTTCTAGTCACTAATACTCTGATTAACCGTGTGTCCGGTTTTAAAGAACCCCCTCCAGTGCCCAAAGAGCTAGTGCCAAAATATGGAAGTATTCCTACGGATTATGTGGACGGCGCCGAACAGCTTGAGAGGTCTGAGATCGGTTTCAAACCCCTACCTCCTTCAGGTCTAATGGGTCCTGTTCGAATCGTTGCTGAAAAGAAGGTGACCATCACTTTCGCACTTTAGACAATCATCTTTCTTTCCTGAATCCTCAAAAGAAAACTCTCTCTGAACACGGTACCTTTACTTTGTATCTACATAACCAATTCTGTCTATCCGCTCCAAGTAAAGGAACATATTTTTCCCAGGCTTCCTTGGAGAACTAATACCAAGCATGATCTCTCAGCGTTGAAGCGTGAAAGGATGGATTACAAGGCCTATCCCCCTTTCCTTCTTTTAGGGTTTTAATGACAGATTCCAGTAAAAACATTTCGGAAAAATCTGAATTATCAGATAAGTTAAAATATTCCCAATATCGTTGTTGGAGATGAAGATCAATATGACGTCTAATGAAGGATGCTGCAGGGTTGATGCAGTAATATCGATAGATTCGAAGGGGCAGATAGTACTCCCAA
>CAYURV010000030.1:0-9700 GCA_964447115.1 uncultured Candidatus Bathyarchaeia archaeon | reverse complement strand
ACATGACCAAGGTTATCGAGGCTCTAAAGAAAGCAGGTCTAAGAGATAGGGTGAACGTCATCATTGGTGGAGCGCCTTGTGATGGAGATCTTGCACGAAAGATCGGGGCTGATGGGTATGGAGGGAATGCGTACGAAGCAGTGAGGATAGCCGATGAGCTAATGAAAAGTGGCCGGTCTTGGAGGCGCAAAAGAAAATGATTCCTAGGGAAAGGGTGATCAAAGCGATCGAACATGAAGCGCCTGATAGAGTACCTGTATCGCTTTGGTCGACTGCTGAAGCATATGAAAATATCAAGCGATACCTAGGGTACGAGGGTCATAAGGAAGATATTCTATGGGCCTCGGATAAGGCATTCCACATTTCGAAGAAGCTCGTTGAAAGGCTGAGTCTAGACGTGGTTCAAGTACACCTCCCTACACCAGCGGATTATGAGCCCAAAACTTGGCCTGATGGAAGCTTCGAAGGGCCCACAGGCTTAAGAACCAAAAAAGTCGGACTATATTACGAGTTCACTCTTTTCCCCACTCTTTCGGATGTTGAGGATGTTTCAGACCTAGAAGACAAATTCTATGAAAGAAATAGGCGTCAGCTCTACCTGTTCGATCCTAACGCTCCCCGAAATGTCGAACCTGCCATAAAGCAGGCCAAAGAGCTCTATGAGGAAGGATATGCTTTGTCTACCTTCAGCTGTCTCTTTGGAATGGTTGAGCCTCCGTGGTACTATAGAGGAATGAAAAACTGGTTCAGAGACTTGATTCAAAGACCCAAAATGGCGCGCAAGATGATTGACCTGGTGTCAAAATCTATAGTGGAATACGACAAGTTTGTTGTTGACACACTGGGAGATTACCTCACTGAGATCATAGGCGGGGGAGATGTAGCTACACAACATTCAATGCAGTATTCGCCGGGACTCTTCAGAGAATACTTCGGCGAAGCAGAACGTTCGTATGTGAATGCGATCAAGAGAAAAGCACCTCACTTGAAACTCTGCTGGCACGGATGTGGAGCTATGAGACCGGTTATCAAAGATATAGTAGAGTGGGGATACGATATACTTAATCCTATTCAGCCATACGCAGGCCTTGATACTGCGTTTAGCATGGATCCAGGCTCTTTGAAGAAGGAGTACGGAGACAACGTTTGTTTTGAAGGCGCGATAGACATACAGAAAACCTTGCCGACCGGGACTCTTTCTGACGTGGAACGAGAGGTTAAGACAAGAATCAAGCAATTGGCTTCTGGAGGAGGTTATATTTTGGCGCCGTCACACAACTTTCAAGCTGATACATCCGGAGAAAAGATCGTTGCGGTATACGACTATGCTATGAAATATGGAAGATACCCCATCTCAATCTAGCTCCTTCGTGTTTTGGCGAGCCATCTAGTTTGTCGAACCAAGATCCATCGATCCACATCATTAGTGTTGAGGAAAACATCTAGACTTGAAGTTCCTTTGTCTCCCTGAGCTCTCTTCTACACTTTCTATTGGTTGGGTCCATGCTTAGCGCTTTCTCCAATTCCTCCACAGAGTCAGAATATCTGCCTTTGCCCTTGAGCGCCAAGCCTCTTATGAAATGCCAATAAGCGAATTCCTCGTATGTCAAATTCTGATCAGCCACCCTGATCATATCGTCCAATATTCTTTCAGCTTCACTGTGTTTTCCAAGCCTTTGAAGAGACAAAGCCTTATAGCATCTTAGCTCGGACCACCACTCGTGTTCCTCAGCTGAAGCTTCCCTCCAAGACCTTTCAGCCTCGACTGGGGCACCAATCTTCTCATAGACTATTCCTTGGTGGTATAAAGCACATGCATTTAGTCTTCTATATGGTTCGCCTGTTCCCAGGTTGTGTGGATATTTGGTTGCTTGTCTGAGATACTCTAACGCCTCACCGTTCTTACTCTCTCTAAGCTTACTCAAACCTAATTCAATGCAAGCATCATGATATAGATCCCATATGGAAAGATCTATGACCCCGAACTCTCTTGACGGGAAAATGTTTTCCATGAGTATTTCAAGAGCTTTTTCAGCTCTCCCAACGTCGAAATAAGCTGAGGCCATTCTCGCTAGGACGTTTCCGTTTCTCAAGACCGAGGGAGGAGCGCTCTCCAGCCGTTCCACCCTTTCTTCATGCAAGCCAAGTATTTGACATATCTCGTCAAGCTCTAGGTAAAGTCTGTAGTCATTCTTGTTCAATTCAAGCGCGGTCCTGTATTCTCTTGCGGCCGCGCCAAGATTGCCCTTTATCTTCCATAGGGCTAATCCGATGTTTCTATGCAAAACCGAGTATCGCACTCCTAGCTCTACAGCCTTTTTCCACAGGAGCAATGCTTCATCGTATCTGTGTTTGGAGAAGACAAGGTTTCCTAGACAGTAATGGGCTTTTCCGCCGCCGATATCGAATCCGATAATTTCCCTCAGTATTTTTTCTTCTTCCAACTTGTTTGGAAAACAGTAGTCGAACTGAGATTTCTCTGCCGATGAAACATATTCCTTGGCTTCTTCAATGTCGCCTTGCTTTAAGTGACAGTACGCTAGATAGTAGAGCAACAAGGTTCTATGTCCATTTTCTGATTCTAGTGCCACTTTAAGGATGTCTATCGCATCCTCCAATGCCCCAAGACGAATGTACTCGATTGCCGTTTCCAGACAGTTGTGAATTGTTCGATCAATCACTTTCCTGAATTTGTTCAGCGCTCCCCTAGCTCCATCTTCTTCCTTCGTCAGTGCGCGATTCTTGTAAGTTTCATAGAGCGCAAAACAGTCTACGGGGTCCAGACTCAAGACAACATCCAGAACTTCTGTTGCTTCTTCGTGTTTTCCCTGCTTCCGCAGGCAATAAGACAACCCATTCAAAGCTCTTATGTTGGAAGCATTATACTTGAGAGAACCTCTGAAAGATGCTTCGGCATTCCGATATTCTCTCTCGTTCATTCCTATCTCTCCCAACAGATACGAAGCTAATGGCCAGCATTTCTGCGAATTGAGTAGCTTCCAAAGAGCCTCTTCTGATCCTCTAAATCTCTCTGTTTCTCTCAATGATACACCCAGATAAACAACCGCTTCTTCATTATGGTCATCCAACTCCAGTACCTTTGAAAAAGATTTCTCAGCGTCATCGTATAGGCCCATTTGCAGAAGAATCTTCCCTAGAGACAGATGACCCTCCATGAATTCGCGATCAAGCTCTATAGCCCTTTCGTACATTTTCTTTGCGTTGACAACTTCCCCGTATCTTTCCAGTCTTGACCCCTCGAGTAATAGGTCTTGCGGAGTAAGGAGTAACCTTCTTTTGTCTGGCAGTTTAGTCAACTCAAGCCTCTCGTCTACTCTCCTTTCAGTGTACGTCAACAGTTTCTCTCCAGCGCTCGAAACCAGGTTTACTTCGGCTGGTTCATCGCGCTCCATAGTCACACTTTTCTGATAGATCATTTCAGGGGAAATGCTTATTTTGTCCTCGAACAGTAGTGAATTTCCTACAGACACTCGAAGCGTGGCATCTTTTACTTCTTTGGTCACAGACAGTGAAATATTTAATGCGATCTTGTCACTGCCGGCGGATTTCTGTATGTTTATCGCAGCCAATTTGTTCGCATAAACAAACCCATTGGTGTTGCTGACAGGGTACCAGTATTCTTTCCAATCCTCATAGACCAGCGGACCCATCACGCCGAATGTGCCTTGAGTCTCAAATCTCCCACTTTGTATTTCAGCATAGTGTCCGTCTTTGTCTGTTAGAACTTTTGAAGAGAAGAATAGCGCGTTGTCTGAGTTACCCCAATTCCATATTTTCCGGCCCTGAACGATGTTATGGTCGGCTACATGTATTGCACCTATACTGTTCTTGTAGTCGTAGTATCCGAAGAAATCTTCGTCAACTTTGAGGCCGAATATGTCATTTGAGTCAACGTGATTCTTTTGCCAACTTAAGTCCAGATCGTTTAGAATTGGGTATGGGCCAGTGTATTTGTCTTGTCTATACCAGATCCTGTACATTGAATAGAAGTAGTAGTGTGCCTTGTTCATTGGATAGATGTATCGTGTATTCTCAGTGGCTGGAATAGAAACATTAGTCCAGAAATAGTACCTGTTGGGCAAGAAAACCCTATTGAAAATCTTCACTCCGACTTCGAATAATCTTTCACCCGGCCTAAGAGTGATAGCGACTACCCACTTCATGCGAGAAACCTGTTCTATCTCACCTATGAGAACGGTAGCGCTTCCATCAACATTTTCTTTGACCAAATAGTCTACGGGTGAAATAGTGCTAACAGTATGTCCTGCCGTTCCATTCGTCAAAAAATTGAATTCAACACCTCCTGAAATCCAGCCGCCTCTTAGACCCAACAGCGCGGGCTTGACAACATTATTCCTATAGAAAACTTCTTTGCCACTTGTTTTGTCGAAAACTGAGAATACTCTCCCACCAAGCTCTGGCAGAATACTTATCCTAAGATACTCGTTCTCAAGAATCACTGCTTTGTACTTCACGCTTTCCTTGTTGCTTGTTAGAAAATCATTCTTGGGGTAAGGATAGACATTTTTCTCAAAATACGGAGGGTTGATATCCTCTTTTCCGACTGCGTAAGTTGGAAGATGCAACTCTTCAACAAAGACTTTAGTCCTCATCCGGCAAACCCTTTCCAAATACCACTTATACTAGTTGAGTTATGCCATGCTCCTCTACATTTTTAGGGCGCCAACTAGCTCGGCTATATTAAGTCTCTTCCACAACAGTATTAAGACTATGATTACGGGAATAAATATCAGAGACATAACGGCATATTGTACTGCGAAGTACATGTCAGTTTGTGTCGCAAACGCCGCAAGAAACAATGGAATTGTGTAGACCTCTATTTTTTCTTGCAAGAACTGCGCAAAGAGAAGATCGTTGTATGAAAGCATGAACGAAAATAGGCCTACGGCCATTAAGCCGGATCGTGCCATGGGAAAGGCTATCTTTCTAAAGGCTTGGAAATATGAACATCCATCAACGAGTGCCGATTCTTCCATGTCTATTGGAATAGTCCTATAATAGAGGGTTAGATACCACACGGTAAATGGAAGAGTAATGATGCCATGCACAAACAAGAGTGAAAATAGGGTACTTGTTATTCCTAGAGCGTAGCATATGGCATAGTATGGCACCGCAACAATTATTGGTGGAAGAAGCCTACTGAGCAAGATGAACAGAAACGCGGGTGTTGAGCCCGGAAAACGTAGTCTAGTAAATGAGTATGCCGTTACACCGCCTAAGAGAATATTGATGAATGCAACACCCGCGGCCACCGCAAAACTGTTGAGGACAATCTGTAGGGTGTAGTTTACATTAGTAAATACGAGGGCTCTTACAGCCTCGTACCTAAGGTAGGGGTCTGTGGTAAACTTCATTCCAAAAGGAGCGCCAAGGATGTATTCGTAGTAGTAGAAGGTGGGGCCTTTCAACCATAGCCCTGTCTTAGGCGATGCACGCAGTTCAGTCTCAGGGGTAATGCCACCTATGTAGACGCAGACAATGGGGAAAAGGGCAAAGAAAACAAGTATCGCTGAAAACAAATATATGATCGCAGTCCTTGCCGCTTTAGTTGGTCTCCTACGTCGCACCCATCCTCACCTTATTCAACGAATGAATATTCATAGATTTTCTTTGGAGGTATGATCACAAAGATTATGCCTATCATTATCAAGACAAATACGGCAATTATGACCGACAAGGCAGCTGCATGCCCCATATTCATCCAATTGAACCCTTCAGCAAAAGCATAATAGGACAGAATTCCCCACACCCCTCCGCTAAAGGTATAAAGTATGTCGTAGCTTGTGAATGCCACGATTGCTTCCCACACAGCCACTAACGCTATGACATTTCTAATATACGGAAGAACTATGTGCCGTGAACGCTGCAACCAGGACGCTCCATCCACTACGGCAGCATCCAGTAGATCTGATGGGATGAGCTGTTGAGCAGCCATCAAGAGTATTGCGGCGAAAGGAAGCTGCTGCCAGGTCTGGGCAACAAGAGCGTATAGTAACTGATTTATTTTTCCTGCTCCTAGAAAGACTATAGGTTCCTTCAATATGCCAAGCATTACCCCAAACTTGTTTATCCATCCAGATCCATAGAGCATGTATCTCCATATTAGTCCTGCTGCGGCAGGAGGAAGAGCCCAGGGGATCAAGACGGTAAAACGAACCAATCCTACTCCTCTAAATTTCTGGTTGAGCAGTACGCTGACTCCTATCCCCACTGCAACAACGGTGGCGGTACACATAAATGTGAAGAAAAATGTTTCATAGAGGGTGTCTGAGAAATATGTTGATGTTACCACATCAGCAAAATTTCTTAGACCAGCAAATTTGCCTATGTTTTTTGGCTCGGTAAACTTGTACTCAACAAAAGCTAGGTAAATTGCCTGAGAATAGGGATATACGGTAAATATCAGGACATAAATGAGAGCGGGGAGTACCATCAGAAGCGCTGTTCTTTCTTTTGGTTTTAACTTACTCCCCTCTCTGACGGACACCATTATTTGCGGCTAGGCCTTCTTTAGGGAGTTCCAGTTGTCGGCCATGAGATCAGCGCATTTTTGTGGTGTTATTTCCTTGGTGAACACCTTGGCTAGGCATTCCTTGCGGACGTAGTCGTTCCATTCGCCGAACCATATTGGATGAGCTTCGGCGGTAGCCAGCTTCGCTTGTTCTCTTATGGTTTTTGCTGCTCCAGCGCCGTATAGTTGTTCCGTACCCGATGCTATGTCAGGGTCATCCCACGGAGAGTCGAAGCCGAATCCCAATCCGTTTTCAACTGCCCATCTCTTCAGCACCGGGCTACCGCTTCCACCGAAATATTCAATGAATGTTATCGCAGCCTGAACGGCGTCGCTTCCTCTATCCACGCAGATCTTGGTTAGGTTGTACATTTTCGCGAAGCCGTATGCTTCATGCGTCTTGCCGGGCATCAATCCGACTCGGAAGTTTCCTGCCTCAGGACCTGAGCCGGGAGTGTTCATCGCCGCAGCATTGTACTTGGCCAAACCACAGAAAACTCCTTCTCCTGCACTCATATTCTTCGAAGAGATTGTTTCGTGCATCGTCGACCATTCTGGGTTTACTATCTCATCTTTGTACAATCCATCGACATACCATTGTAGCTGTTCAACAAACGGAGAATCGGCTTCGTTGAATACCGGATTCAAGTCTTTGTCGAAAAGTCTTGCTCCTCTTCCGTACGCGCTAGATAATACATTGCACCATGCGAATACATCTTTCGGCTCAAATGAAAGGATGAAGGGATACTTTATGCCGTCCTTCTTGAATGCCAGACATTGCTGAAGAACCTCATCCCAGTCCTTTGGAGGCGCAAAACCTTTGTCCTTCAACTTTTTGTCATTGTAGATGAAGGTGAACATGTCGGAGTAGTATGGCAAGCCATATATCTTGCCTTCAAATGTGCAGGATTGTTTTGCGTAGGGAACCATGTCGTTCACATAGTATGACCACGGATGCTCTGTCTGGTATTGATCCCATATGTCTTGTAATGGCACTACCCATCCGGCTGAGGCCCATTGCGCAAGCCAATCTTCTCCATCATAGGTTACGTCTGTCGGAGTGCCCACGGTAAACCTTTTCACCATGGTTGTTGGAAAATCGGGCCAGTTGAAATCATACGTGCTGAGTTCTATGTTTGGATACTTTTGCATGAACTTGCTCGCGTTATCTTTGACTTTCTCTACGTCATAGTTCCAGACCGTGAAGTCTAGATGGATCTTCTTGGCTGGAGTGGTTGTGACTCCGGGAGCAGTTGCAGTCACGGTCTTGGTTTCCGTCTTAGTCTGGGTAATGGTTTTCTCGACTGCCTCTGAAGGCTTGGCGAGGTAACCTATGGCGCCACCGACTACCAGACCACCGACAGTTCCGCCGACAACTTTCAGATAGTCCCGCCTGGAAACGCTTTCTTTTCCCATCAAATCCCCCCTTGGCCACAAATTTACCTTGCAACATATATAAGTCTTTTGACCGAGCCAGGAAGTGTCCGGGTCGATCAATCGATACGCCGGAGCGATCGGTGTTACACTCGAGGTTGCATTTGATGGATTGCTGACGGAAGCTATTTTTCCCTTGCAAGCCACTTTATTGCTTGAAGCCAAAACCTGCCGTAGTGTTCCCATTTCAGGAAGTTGATGCCCCAATGCGGACAGGGGTCGGATGTAAAGGCCATAGTTCTTCCCTTGCCGTGCTCTTTCACGGCTATGAGAGGATCATCTTCTTCTCCGACAGTTGCTAGGAGCGTAGAGTTGCTCTTCAAGATGGTCTTGTTGTATCCCAAGAACTTTGGAGCGGTCTCCCACGGTATTCCCGACATCACTGGATGATTATTGTCGGTCGCTCTGATTTTTGCACCTTCAGGAGTCTCAACACGATCATCACCTTCGAGGATCGACACGGGCAAGACCTCTTCTACAGGTGTTCCCTTCCATCCTGAATGTCCGTGTCTTCCAGAAAACGTCGCCCAGCTTCCAGCCATGACTAGTCCGCCCCCTCTCTCAACAAATTCCATAATCGATTTTAGCCTATTTGGGAATGCTAGGCTCTTCGTCCATTCGCTTGGTGTGTAGAACTCCGGGTAGAAGTACAGAGATTCGGCCTCAACGTCGCTCAGTATTATGACCGCGTACTCGGAGAGATCTTTGGGTGTTCTTGGAAAATCTCGATAGGCTGTCCAGGCGGGCATATGGATAACCTTGATCTCAGGGTCGCTCTGGAGAGCATCAATGAGTGGCTGCCCCCATATCTTGACATCAAGTCCCTTCAGCTCCATCAAGAAGGGAGAGCCCAGAAACAAAGGGCCGACAAGAACTCCAGCATCTCCTACATACAATACTTTCAAGATTTGTCCGGACGGCCTCAACTTCTATATTTATTTAAGCATTCTGTTCCAGGTTTATTCTCCTAGGCTTTTCTCTTCGTCTTGGGTGCGCGTCTTTGAGTGTCTCGTGGAGGTGTTCCCCAGGTTGGCCTATCTGAGCTAGAATTTATATGCGGACGGCGCTTTCACCTGCTTTCATGCTAGCTGCCAGGTTTAGGGGACCAGGTGAGCCCTTCTGGGTGGAGGATGTAGATGTACCTTCTATAGGCCCTGACGATGTGTTGGTGGAGATCAGAGCGGCTGGGATATGTGGTACTGATGTCCATTATAGGAAAGGTGAGTTCTCCCCCAGCAAGATCCCCTTGACTCTCGGCCATGAGGGCGCGGGAGTCGTTAGGCAGGCTGGGAGTGGCGTATCCAATTTGAAGGTTGGTGATCATGTCATTGTCCACTACGTGGTATCCTGCGGACATTGCAGGCCGTGCCTCCAAGGCTTTGATAACAGGTGCCGGCATAGAGGGTCCGTCGGGCATGATGTGGATGGCACCTTCGCCGAGTTCATCAAGATCCCGGCAAGAAGTGCCCTGAAGATGGCGGATCATGTCCCCCTCGATTGGGGGGCCGTAATAGGCTGCGCCGGCGCTACAGCGTTTCACGCCTTGAATGTGTCGGGGCTTGAGAAAGGTGACACGGCAATCATCTTCGGTGCGGGTGGTGTAGGGATTCACGCAGTCATGTGGGCTAAGTTTTTCGGCGCAGGGAAGGTGATCGCGACTGATCCTATCGACTCCAAGCTGGAGGTGGCTCAGAAGTACGGGGCCGATTTCGT
>CAYURV010000029.1:0-9917 GCA_964447115.1 uncultured Candidatus Bathyarchaeia archaeon | reverse complement strand
AATCTGGACAAAGGTTCTCTCCCCTAAGGCCTTCCCATTGGCTGGGGTCGTCGTCATACGCTATTGCAGCTAATGAAGGGTTGGTTGAGACTTGGACAAATCCGAGATGCCGAAGCCATCTAAGCCCAAGAGCATAATCGTTTCCGAACTTGCACATCTCTGCCTCAGCCATTCTATAATAGATGTTATCCTGGATCTGTTGCTTGGCTGAGTTGAGGAAAGACTCCATTATGTTTTCTTCTTCAATGCCCTTCTCAATTTGCTTGGCAACATATGCCACCATTGAACCGGGGGGTCGATAGAAACCTTCCATCACCTTCTTCATCTCTGAAAGAATGTCATTGACAACGGCTTTAGCGATGGGTGCTTTCTCACTCCGATCGCGAAGGATGCCTTTCCTCTCAAGGCTTTCCAAGTCTTTGAGAGCTCTTGCCAACATGAGCAGCGTCCTTCCAACCTCATCATCTGAGAATCCTATTATCTTTCTCTCTAAGCCGAATAGGTTGAGGGCCATGTTCGTGAGAACATCGTAAATCCTCGCACATGACACTATGCCTTTCTCGTTCGTCCTTTCCAAAAGAGCTCTATTAAAAATGAGGCTGAGCAGGCGGACAGCGTTTCCAACTGTTTCCTCTAAATGGCCCACCATTTCATTGTGTAGGATGTGATCTGCCGCGATTCTCGTATGACCCTTCAGGGCGAGGTAGCTAATGTGGCTAGCATGGTCCTCACTTGGCGGAGGATACTCTAATTCTTCAGGTGTAGCAGACAAGATAACTTTCTCCACGCGGCTCATTTTAAGCCTGCCATCCAGCATGAGCGAGGTTTGAACCATTTTCAAAGGGTTTAGGTGCTTACAACTCTTAAGCCTATCGAAGTCCAAGGCTCCAATCAGGCTTAAGAGTAGGCCAAAGGTTACGTGAAAGAGAGGGAAAAAGGCTTAGCTGTCAATTGCCGTTTGGTCTGGGTTTCCTTCTTGATTCTATGATCTCCCTCAGCTCCGTGATCTCTTTTTCTGTCAATTTTTGAGTCTGAAAGGTGAGCCATGATACCATGGCTTACTATAGTTCCAATCACTCAAGTAGTGTTCTTCCGTCAGTTTTGTGTGGGATGTTTTGGACCTATGGAGTTGAGCCATTCGAGAGTCTTCCTTATCACTTCTTGCTCATGTTTTCTATCCGTAAATACGTGGTCTCCGCCCTTGACAACGTAAAACTCGTTTCTGCTGTTCAGATTCCTAATTACTTCATATCCCTTTCTTGAATCCTCTATGGACACAGTCTGATCAGCGTCGCCGTGAACCAGCAACACTGGTACCTTGATCTTGTGCATTACATCAAGGGGCACGGGCTCATCAACTCTGTCGAAGAAGGATTTCTTCAGATACCATCCATCCCCGATTTTGAAGGCTTCACCCGAGTCAAGCCTCTCCAAGCCTTCCTTACCTGCCATTGCTAAGAAGCTCTCTCTTAGAGGGCTGAGGGCTGCTGCGTATAAGACGGCAAATTTGACGCGTTTGTCTTTTGAGGTAAGGATCGCTGCGACCCTTCCGCCCATGCTGAGTCCTATTACGCCGATCTTTTGCTTATTAACCATCCTTTGCTTGGCTAGAAAGTTTAAGCTTCCCCAGCGTCACTTACTTCTCCTGGGACAGTCATGTCGTCGAACTCACCGTCACTGTCTCCTGAGCCTCTAAAATCGAAGCGGAGGACGACGAAGCCCGAATCGCTCAGAGCCCTTGCCACGTGAATAAAAAGCCTATGAGCCTCGGTTCTGTTTCCAGTGAACCCGTGAAACATAGCGATGCCGGACGCCTTTTCTCCGCGTTTCATCCCTATTGGCACGTGAAGAATTCCGACTAATTTCTGCTCTTCATTCTTGAAGGTCACGGGCTTTATCATTTCGCGGAGTCACCTCCATCTGCTTGAGTCCTATTTTTGTATGCAGAACACCTTTTAAGGATTGCGTGTTCTCGGCTTTAGAGCTTCGAATGGAGGCTTGTCGCGATGAGGTTAATGGGGTAGGCTCTGATCCCCAGCTTCTTCTCAATATATTTGGCTAGAGTCTCGTTGAA
The DNA here is from genome assembly GCA_964447115.1 of uncultured Candidatus Bathyarchaeia archaeon. Classification (GTDB taxonomy): domain Archaea; phylum Thermoproteota; class Bathyarchaeia; order Bathyarchaeales; family DTEX01; genus CAYRBK01. The sequence goes on along the minus strand of CAYURV010000029.1, from coordinate 7,843 downwards.
CCTGCTCCCGTGGCAGGTTAACACGGTTTTGGGTTTGCATTGCTCGACGAATCTTATGAGCCGGGGGAAGTCGGCGTGATCGCTCAGTGGGAAGGCTTCATGCCTCGACCACAAAGCCCAGCCAGAGACTAATGCTGGAACAAACTCTGGATGGCCGTGTAGGTCGAGCTGTTTGGGGGTTATGAATATGAAGTTGCTGGACTGCGAGATCTCGTCCGCCTCATCGGTCTTGGAGTCGAAATATTCTAACTTATATCCATGAGCCTTGTAGACCCTACTGATCTTGGAGACTTTCCAATGAGTGACAACAGGGATGGAATACTCGTTGAAAATCGCGACAATCTCTTGGGCATTACCCAGTGGGTCGGTTTGGAAAGCTGGGATTCTACCAGTTTTCATGATCTTCCTCGCCCAGTTGACCATCTCCTTCCCAACCAAGTCTTCCGAAGGAAAGACGAAGTCTGGGGAGCCGAATGTAGCCTCCAGAACAAGCATGTCACATTCAATCGGCTGCGCGGGCTTCATAGTTTTGGTTTGCTCTGTGTTGAGGTCACCCGTAAAGAGTACATTCCCTTCAGGCGTTATTATCTCAAACTCGTAGGATCCCAAGACATGCCCGGAATTGTGCGGAACTACTTCAACATCATCGAAGACGACTTTCTCATTCATGGTCAAAGGCTGCCAATTCTCAGCTTTGAACCCGTAGGCCGACATCAGTTCCATCGTCTCTTTAGAAGAAAATTTCGATACTTGAGGTATCTTGAAACCCATTGAATGGTCATAATGCCCATGCGACACAAAGACTCGTGGAGGGCTTGGACGGTTGTTCAGAGGGTCAAGGATGACTTCGATGTCGTCATGCTCGATTGAGACACCGTTTCTCCACCTCACCCTCAAAGATCAGCCCGCCCGACGAAAAGTAGACACCCATATAGATTAGAGTTTCTATCCATTAGATGTGCCGACGATCAGGTTGTTAATGTATCATTTTAGCCATCTCTAATCCTTTATCACAAAATGTGCATTCGAAAGGCCACTGTTCACTCAACCATTTTGATTAGATCTTAAACTGCTCTCAAACCTCTATCCGTTGTTTCTAGTTCTACCTGTGAAGGTTGTGGCAAGTCTGGATATCAGATGCCTTTTTCGTATTGCAGTCTATACAGCATTGAAGGATTCAAACAATCAACTTAAGTATTCCATCTTCAAGTATGTACTCCGAAAAAGTAAGCATCGCCTTATCCAAAGTGGCGCTTGAGCATTGGTGATCATTGAAGCAAAAGGCTTAACGTATACCTATCCGATCGGCGCGAAGCCCGCTTTCGAAGATGTGACCATCAGTGTCGAGGAAGGCGAGTTTGTCCTCCTCTCGGGACCCAGCGGATGTGGTAAGACTACTCTGGTCCGATCATTTAACGGTCTTATCCCACATTTTTATGGCGGAAAGCTTGAAGGCGAAATCAGAGTCGTAGGGCTCCAAGTTGCTGAGCACCCAATACATGAGCTCGCCCAACATGTCGGCATGGTCTTCCAGAACCCTGAAAATCAGCTCTTCGCTCTTTCCGTAGAGAAAGATGTTGCCTTTGGTCTAGAGAACCTTGGACTTCCAAGAGAAGAAATCAGGAATAGAGTTGATTGGGCTTTGGAGACAACTGGAATATCTAACCTTAGAGACCGAGCACCTTATGAGCTATCAGGAGGACAACAGCAGAGGGTCGCCATCGCGTCCGTCTTGGCGATGAAGCCTGAGGTAATAGTTCTCGATGAGCCGACAAGCTTCCTCGACCCACAGGGTGCGAAACAGATCTTCGAGGTCATACGCAACCTGAACAGGGACTTGGGGATAACAATAGTCCTCGTCGAACATAGACTTGACTTAACGGCAAAGTATGCAGACCGGGTCATGGTCATGGATAAGGGAAGGGTGGTCCTAGACGATGGCCCAAGAGAGGTCTTCAGCTCCGAAGAGGCACGGTTATTAGGTGTCGGGATACCGAAAGCCACGAGGCTCTACCAGTTTCTGAAGACAGAAGGCAGAAACCTTGGAAAGGTACCTGTAAGCTCTGAAGAGGCATACCAAGCAATAGCGGAGGTCCTCAATACGTGATCAAGGTTGAGGAGGTCTACTTCACCTACCCTAATGGCATCGAGGCGTTGAAAGGTGTCTCCCTAGAGATACGGGACGGCGAATTCGTCGCAATCATGGGTCAGAACGGAGCTGGGAAAACAACCTTAGTTAAACATATCAATGGACTGTTGAAGCCTACAAGAGGCAGGGTCCTCGTTGACGACATTGACACCACAAAAGTGAGCGTGGCGACTTTGGCAAAGAAAGTAGGCTACGTCTTCCAGAACGCGGACCATCAGCTCTTTAGCGAAACGGTCGAGGAAGAGGTCTCTTTTGCGCTAAGGAATTTCGGATATGAAGAGAATGCCGTCAAGGAGCGTGTAGAATGGGCACTCAACCTCCTTGACCTGACAGAGTATCGCAATGTTTCGCCCTTCATGCTCAGCGGGGGAGAAAGGAAGAGGGTAGCCTTGGCGTCGGTTCTAGCGTGGAACCCGGGGATTGTCATACTTGACGAGCCAACCATTGGACAGGACAGCCAACAGAAAGAAAGGCTGAGACAATTTATAATACAGTTAAACCGCCAAGAGAAAACCGTCATAATCGTGACCCACGACATTGAGTTCGTAGCTGAATGCCAGCCTAGAATAGTTTTAATGACTCAAGGGAGAGTAGTCGCCGAGGGCGAAGCGAGAAAGATACTGACGGACTGTGACCTAGTTAACCAAGCCTCCGTAGTCCTGCCCGAGATCGCCCAGATCTTCCTCAAGCTTCGCAACTTTGGCTTCCGCACCGATATCATCGACGTTTACGAGGCTGGAAAAATCCTTCTCGAAAGGCTAGGTGACCAGACTTGAGTATATTCGACGGCTTCAAATTCCGAAGCGTTTCCTCGCCAATACACCAGATGGACCCGAGAGTCAAATTTTTATACGTATGCGTCTTGTTCGCCGTGACTGTCATGTTTAACCAATTGATCCCGCTGGTCATCCTGTTTTTCATCCAGATACCCTTCGTCATAGTTGCCCGAGTCGAGAAGGAGTGGCTTCGCTCGATGAAAGGTTCAGCACTCTTCGCAGTCATAATCTTCATCATGAACCTGCTCTCATTGTATCTCTATGGTGCATACGCTTCTTTAGCTTCCATTTTGGAGCGGTCGCTCGCTATGACAGTCCGGTTCATAGTGCTGGTCGAGTCTTTCTCAGTCTTCTTCCTTACTACTTCACCGGATCTCCTGGGACTCGCCTTAGAACAAAGTCGGGTTCCTTACGAGTTGTGTTTTGCCTTCACCACGGCTGTTCGTTTCGTCCCTGTCTTAGCAGAGGAAGCCCAAACAATCATGGACGCTCAGAAGGCTCGAGGACTAGAACTTGAAGGCGGCAATTTCGTCAAGAGAATAAGAAACTATATACCGATTCTTATACCGTTGATTGTCAACGCAATCCGGAGAAGCCTTGAACTCGCAGAGACCATGGAGTCCAGAGCCTGGGGGGCGAACATGAAAAGGACAAACCTTTACGTCCTTAAGGCTAAAAGAAAGGACTATTACATAATTATTGGTTGCCTCTTCATACTAGCGATTTCCATATACGCCTCAATGTTCATCCAGATACCATCAATAACCCAAATCATCCCGATCTGAATAATTGAGCCCCAACGGCATATGAGAAAAAAGGGGAAAAATTGGTTGGGTACTTTTTCTACGGTATGCAGACCGCGGTCTGAGTATGCTGGACTCCCTCTACTTGGTGGACTCTTCTGACAACGTTCTTGAGCGTTTCTAGGCTGTCCAACTCTGCAAAGACCACTATATCGTACTGTCCAGTGACAGTGTGGGCAGTTTTGACTCCCTCGATCTTGGAAAGTTCAGTAGCGACCATCCAGGGCTCGCCCTTCTCAACTTGAACTAGAATGTATACGCTTATCTGCATAAGTCACACCGTTAAAGAATGATGCTGATGAACCAAAAAAAGATATCGCTAAAACATTTCGGTTGAAGCCGTTGAGGCTGAAAAGTCTTTTAAGGATTTATGTCCGAATATGTAATAAGCATTAGGAAGATTTAACAAATTCGCACCTATTGATTATTTAGGAGAAAGGGGAAGAATGGAAGAAGAAAAGGTCAGGAAGATCGCTGAGCTAAGAGAAAGGCTTGAGGAACGAACTAAAAGCCTTGAAGCTGAACTTGAGGGGATGCGAACCCTTCTAGACGTCATAAACGAACTTCTTATTGAGAAGAGTTTCAAAAGAGCAGAAGAGATCGCTAGACCTGCCACGCCCAGACCGCCCAAGGTGGAACCTCAACCAGCTCCACCCAAAAAACCAGTCAAAACCTTCGCCTTGAAGACCAAGTCGGGTGTACTCTTAGCTAACCTCTATGTCGAGGACGATTCTATGCGTATTGTCCCCCACTTGAAGTTCAATGTAAACGCGCCGCCCTTCACAGCCTTCCTCGTGGAGAAAATCTTGGCAAACATGCGGCAAAGAGACCTCGAGCTTGCTAGGCAGGGCCAAATCAAACCGGAGAAGGTGCTGTCATTTGAGATCGAGAAGGACGCAGACATACTACAAGCGGTAATTATCCACAACTTTGCCCCTGAGAGGGAACGGGAGCTCAGATCAGCGACACGTTGGACACTTGAAAAGATGCATGAAAAGATGAAGAGCTCAAGCTAGAAGAGTCCGACCTAATATGCCTTAATAGAATCTTTAGGACTTGTTGTTCTTTCTACTTCAAGTTCTCGTGGACCCTTAAGCCAAAGAGGGCAATAATTTTGAACTGAGTGGGAAAAAGGTTCATTGTTTTTCCCGAATTTGGAGAATTTTGTCCTTTTTCGTTAGAAAAGCCTAAAATTCATAAACATCTGAACTGGATTCTCGAGAGATATGCGTGTGTCTATGAAACCTTGGATGCTACCATTCTTATTGTCCCTCTGTGGCGTCATTGCAGACTACGCAACAACTATGATAGGCCTCAACTTCTTCACAGGTTTTCTTGAAACGAATGCGTCTTACAGCCCAATCCGGGCTCTACTTTACTTCTGGGGGGCTATCGCTGTCTTAACCATGGTATTACCGAGAAAGAGCCCTTGGTCGTGGGGGACAACCGGTCTGGCACTGGCGTCTTATATCGGTGCTCTAAACAATGCATTAGTGATTATGGGCCTATTTCCCGGACCCATCATCTAGGACAAAAGTCACATCTAGTCAACAACAATAAGGTGAATCTGTTATACTTTGAGCTCTACTGTTCTTGTGGACTCAGAAGCGGGAAAAGCTATCATTCTCTAAAGGTCAGAGTACCTCGATTTCGTCATCGTCCAGATGATTTATAGTCGCAGCAAGGATTTAACCCTTCCTCAATCAACGAAGTGTGTATGAGAAATTGAAGGAAAAAAGATCCTGCTGAAATTCGCTGCCTAACCAAGGCGCTCCCGAAAACAAGCTAGGCTTAGGATTTATGTAACTTCTCTCTTAGGCGTCGCATTGAGCGTGATGTATAGAATATTGTTCCCGCGAACAAGAACCTGACCATAGTGTGCGAGCAGTCTGTCATTGTGATGTTCAGAGGCTCCATTAAGGATTATGTTCATGTAGCTGTCACAGTGAACCATAGTGCCTCTATACTCTATCCCGTTTTTAAGTACAATTGCAATGTAGCCGTTCATCTGCCTCGTCAGCACGTTCAATGGCTTCTTGCTTGGCTCCATGAGTTTACGCCATGCCTCTGCTGATGACATTCCATGACTCCATATAAAAAGCTTATCGATGAGACTTAAGAGCATTCGTTTGGCAATTGCCGAAACTTTGAGCTTCTCTCATCTGTTCCCGGGTGGGATCAGGGTCTGCCTCTTGATGAGTCTGATACTTAAGGGTGTTGTTAAGACATGTTTATAAGAGCTGACTGCTCCATTTAGATAGAAAAGTCATGCAGTCGCTCGGTCCCAAACCCCTCACCTTCTCCGTACAAACAGAGGTTGCCCCTGCTGACCTAGGCGACTTACTCATATTCATATACCAAGAATACATCGTTCCCTTCTATACACATTTTGCTGACATTAGGCGATGGACGGCCGGCGGAAGAGAAGTCCTCGCCTTTACCTTAAAAGAGCCACATGACCTCTGGCATGTTGACACGGAGGTCGCGATGGGTAACCCTGTGCAGGTGAAGATGTCCCCGATCGGAGAGGTTCCTCAAAGGGTTCTGAATAGACTCAGGGAAGATCTCATTATCGTGGTTCAAATGTTCGAGGAAAAGATAAGGAGAACCACCCTCTATTTTGCATGGGTCCCCAAGAAGGGCGTCATACCTGAGAAGACCCCTGACAGGAGAAGAAAAATCGTAAGTCGAATCTTCCTAGGAAACATGCTTGTGTTCTTCGTCATCTTCATAATCTTCACCTACGCCATGATATGGATTACTACTGAAGTTTTCAGAGTTCCCGAGAAATTCCTCCCCATTATTTTGGTGGTGGCTCAATTTTTCATGGTTCTCTTTTCACATAAGATTGTAGCGACGATGGGAGATTGGAAGGTCACGACCTCAGACCCCTATGTCTATGTCCTGCAGTATCACATTCCGCCTGAGCAATGGAGCATATTCCGAGAGAGGTTCAGAAAAGACACGTTATTGAAGGTGAAAAAGGAGATTTACGACAGGACTTTGGCTGTAGACCGGCCCATTGACAGTCAGGTGGCCCAAGAGGTTTTTAATAGCTACGGGCTAACTATCAGGCCTGAAAACCTTTTGACGAAAAGGATAGATGTGCACGGCATCGTGGAAAAGGCTGCAGCCCGTTTCAACATGCCAATTCCGAAGGTGATGATATCCAACGTGATCGTTCCAAACGCGGCTGCTACTGGCCCGAGTCCGCGTTTCGGTCTGGTCCTCGTCACCACCGGTCTGCTGGTTCAGCTCGATGAGGAAGAAATCCTTGCTGTTGTTGGGCACGAGATGAGCCATGTTAGGAGGCGGGACCCTCTTGCGCTTTTTGCAGTGGTTTCTGCCGAGTATCTGCTGAGGGTTTACTACTTCTGGAGTCTCTTCTATCACTTCGGCTTACTCTACTTCTTCTTTGCGTTGGGTGTCGTGTACTTTATTTTCAAGTTTTTCGAGGCAAGAGCTGACCTCGACTCTGCCCTTACATTGGGACACCCGGAGATTCTGGCGGGCGCTTTGAGGAAGATAGGATATAGAAGGATACAGCTCGAACGTATGCAGCCAAACAGGATCGGAAGCTGGCTCGGATGGAACCCGCATCCACCCGTGTCCTTCAGGGTTGAGAGGCTGGAAAATCTAAGCGAACCACAAAAGATAAGGCATCCTTTCATTAAGTCGATTAAGGATTGTATCGAGGGCCTCATCGCCGAGTTGCGACGCATCTAACGAAGAAGATTTGGCCTAAGAAAAGGCGGTTCTCGGCAGCGATTAGTTAGCCCCTGTTAACAGAACGATTTTGACCATAACATCTTTCCAGGAAACCTAAACGTAGACTACGATTGTTACCACATAAAATGTGCGTCCGTATGAAGGGCACAAATACCGGATGATCGAGATCATGGCTACGACTTAGTGATTGACGAGGGCCTTATTGAAGCTTAAGCTTAAATAAGGTGTTCAGCATCATGCCGTCAAAGGTGAGTACACTTACCAACGAGACGGGCCCGTAGTCTAGTCAGGATTAGGACACTGGCCTGCGGAGCCGGAGATCCTGGGTTCGAATCCCAGCGGGCCCGCCAGACATTTTATGTGTAAAATATTTATGTTGCCTCAAG